>NZKO01000008.1 GCA_002692535.1 Opitutia bacterium | reverse complement strand
AATCTTTCATTCATTGAAAAAAGTGCTCAAGGATCAGGGTCTTTCCACTGCAGTGGGTGATGAAGGAGGGTTTGCTCCGAATCTTGCCAGCAATGTTGCAGCCCTGGAATCCCTCTGTACTGCGGTTGAAAAAGCAGGATACAAACTGGGCGATGAAATCGTATTTGCACTTGATGTGGCATCATCTGAATTTTTCGATAAGGAAAAAGGAAAATATGTATTCGGAAAAAGCGATGGCTCTGAGCGTGACTCAGATGAAATGGTCGCTTTCTACGAAGAGTTGGTGAACAAATTCCCCATCCGTTCAATCGAGGACGGATGCGATGAGAATGATTGGACTGGATGGAAAAAATTGACTGATGCCATCGGTGATCGCGTACAACTTGTTGGAGATGATCTTTTTGTAACCAATGTTGATTTCCTCAAAAAAGGAATCGATCAAGGAGTAGCTAACTCGATTTTGGTAAAGGTAAATCAAATCGGTTCGCTAACTGAAACATTTGATGCAGTGGAAATGGCGAAAGAAGCACAATATACTTCTGTTATCTCTCACCGATCCGGTGAGACTGAGGATGTTACGATTGCGGATATTTCAGTTGCCACAAATGCAGGGCAGATCAAAACCGGTTCTCTTTCCAGAACAGACCGTATTTGTAAGTACAATCAACTTCTACGAATTGAAGAACAATTGGGTGATCAGGCTGTCTACGGAGGAAAGCTCTAAGTTTTTCCATCTTTATCATGGGCAGAAGAGGAACTGTGCCAAGCTGTGTGCAGTTCAGTGTTAGGATCTTTTGCTAGGTTGAGCCAGCCTGAATCTTTTTGATGCAACCCACAGTTATGCTTCCTCCGTTTCCATTAACAATCGAGGAATGGTGGTGGAAAGAAGCTGTGCAAAGGTGGCCTGAAATGAGTGAAGAAAAATTGCTCAACTTGTTTAGGCATGAAATCGTAAAACAGAGTGATCGTTTTAATAAGTTCAGGAATTTCGATGCCGATGCTTATGGAAAAAGGGATTTATCAATTTTAGCTTACGGAAATTTCTATTTTTCGAGAACTTGGACCGCGATGACCTTTGCGATGTCCGAAGCTCATTGCTTTCGTGGTTGGAGTCCTCCAAAAAAAGGACCTGTAAGAATATTAGACCTAGGTGCAGGGGCAGGGGCAAGTGGACTTTCATGCCTGCGTTATCTTAGAAGTAAGGGAGTAGAAAATCATCTGCAGTTGGAAGCGGTTGACTACTCAAGCAAAAGTTTGGCGTTTTTAAAGAAACTTCACTCCTCAAAGAATGACCTTTGGCCTGACAGTCGAATCACCACAGTTAAGCAGGATTTAAACCTCTCACCAAGTACAGAAAACAGGAAAAAGTTTGATCTGATATTGCTCGGGTATTCACTGAACGAATTACAGAAAGAAGATGATGATGAATCAAACTACACACAGTTGTTCTCATCACTACCTGACCTGCTCAAAAGCAACGGCATGGCAATAATCACTGAGCCTGCTCAAGCGGATCTTTGTCAATTATTACAGCACGAAAGTAACAAATTGGTTAATGACAACCAGAGCATCCATCTTCACTCTCCATACTTCAATGGGATGCCCTGTCCACTGGCTGAGAATCAATCGAGGTATTTCAGTCATGAGGTAAGGAAATTCAAACCTTCGGATATTGTGGAAAAAATTAACCGACCTTTGAATCTTGAAATTCGGGAAGTTAAATTTGGACTATCCATGATCGGAGCTGCCAAACCAGTGGAAATGCGAAAAGAAAATCAGGTTTGCAGAATCATTAGCCCACTTAAAAAGCGAAAGGGAACGGTCTCATTTATAGGTTTGGCAAGTGACGGGCAGGAATACAACTATGAGTTTCAAAGGCGAGATTTACATAAGGAAGAATTGAATGATCTTTTGGATCTTGCCCGTGGAGATATTTTGAAAATTTCAGCATGTGAAACAGAGGTTTCTTTCGGTCGGATTCGATTGCAAATGATGAATCAAATGACACCACTTTTCATGCCCCGAATCGCCTACGGATAAANAGTCCAAAGAGTGTAGTCAACATACTGACTCACTTTTCTTCAATCACTTTAATTTCAAAATCGCGTGTACCCTTGACATCTCCAACTACGGTTCGGAATCGCTGCTTGGTCCTTAATGCTTGCATCATTGCCTGTTGGTTTATCCGCTTCATGAAAGGGAGGGGTTTTTCAAAACCAGTCAAAAGTTTTGAAGTTACCATTAAAGTGCTCAATTCAACCGACATTTTTCGACTAATGCCATCGGCTAATCCAAAGCATAAATCTCCAGGTAAAATCTGCATTTCCTGACCCCTACAAGTGATGCTTGCCTTTCCAAGAAGAGATATCGTTTTGATACCACCGTTGGTCGTTACTCCCAACATTACCGAAAAGGGTTCAGGTGACGATATGCTGACTTCGGTATTGGGAGATTTGACGGAAATTGTAAAATCCCTAGCGTAGGCTCCAATCAAAATTGAACCCGAGTGCAGAAGGATGTTGTTATAACCATTAGTTTGCATCGTTGAAGCGTCTACAGTCCTCAAAAACAAAAAATCCTGAGGGGTGCTCCTAAGCTCTACTCCGGCACTAGGAAAAGTGGTTAATCTTCTACCAAATCCAACCGGATCACCTTTTACAAGTGCTGTCCTATCTTCCCAAATCTGGCGACTGATGACCTTTCCGAACACTTGTGAAACCAACCAGTTCCTGTCCTCATCCTTTAATGGGATGGCCTTATTTTGAGGATCTTTTCTTTTGCGTATCTTGTCGTACCTTGAGAGTAAGAATTTTCCTTTTGCTATTTTGATCTCACTTTCAATTTTTTGTCGGAGTGGATGAGAGGTTGAATACTCCCTCAATATCCCCAGTGCTTGATTTAATGTTCGAATTGCCTCATCAAATTTACCCGTATCCGATAAGCGTGAAGCTACCTCCAAGTAATTTTTTGCCAGTACTTCAGAATCAGAAGACCAAGCAAAAACTGCTTGGCACAAAACAATTAGGATACAGCAAGAAGTTTTTCTAAAAGAAAACACTGCTCATTAGAATGAGTAGTTAAAACCTGCAACGATTCCTCCAATGAAGTCCTCGTACTCAGGAACTCCCAAAGCATCACCCGTACTGTCAGTTTTCTTCCAAGTGTAATTTGAAAGTAATGATAGGTTAAACCATTCAGCAAAAGCATAAGAAAAGCTTACTCCGACATTATTAAGGTAATCTTCCCTTCCGGTGTTGGAGCCCTCCGTGTAATGCATTCTTGAAAAGGTATAGCTAGGCATAATCGACAAATTCTCTGAAATTGGTTTAANGTAAGAGAGGTTGATCATATTGGACCATGAGTCCTGCAAGTTCGTGGGTTGGGCACTAATCGGATCAATTCCACTGCTTTCCATCACAGCTGAGATGAATTGATAATAAACGGGGTCGTTAATTTGTTGTTCCAGAGTGTCGCCTTCTGAAAAGGTGAAGCTTCCTCCGACACTCATGGTCAAAACATCCCCATTTGAAAGAGCAATGTTCTTACTCAGACTAAGGCTTGGTGTGTTCGAATAATTGATAATATTGTCACTCCTAAAAGCTATTGGTCTGACATAAGAATGCCCAATTGAGAGGGTGAAGTCGTCGGGTAATACCAATGGGAGTGAAAAGCTCATAATCTGCACATCTACGTCAAAGGCTTTCATATCATCTCCAAAATCCCGTACTGGATCATTGTAAGTACGCATGTGCATCAGCGAAACGGAAGGGGTTGCCAGAATGTTTTCCCCAATGGGATACTCTCCAATACCCATATTGAAAGTGAGGTTCAAGTTGGCGGAAAAACCATCATCGACAGAATTAGCTGCATTATCTGCCGCCTTCAATGGATTGGAAGAGTAATTGTATGAGGTGCTGAATGAAATTGAGGGCGAAAAAATGCTTTCATCCAAGTCTACAACCCTTTGGGTACCCATTGCATCTGACTCACTATTTTTTGCATTTTCCAGAACTTCCGCAAAAAATGAAGAATTTAACAATTCCTGTGCAGCTGAGTTAGCGGAAAAAGGATCATTTTGATCATCCTGACATAAGGAATGGCAAACCAATGAGAAAAAAGAGAAAATGAATAAAAAGAATTTCATGGGTTTAGAAGGAACTTACTTTGCGTTCGTGCCAATGTAAATGGATGAACCAAACTGGTCAAAAGTGGACTTAGAATTAATTAAATTGGTGTTGTACCGAACATTTTCAACGAAATTCACTCGTCCTAAAACAACTGATCCGAAATTAGGATACTTTCCTTCGATTGGACCATAAGAGGAATTCAAATTAACCACTGAATCCTTAGGGAAGTTAATATTCATCAAGTTGATTGTCATTGCATCCATAGTGATTTCCTTGACCTGTTCCGAAAACCTTAGGTTATCTATTTCCATCTGTTGGTAGGCAATTAAATGGACGAAATCAGAACCAAAACCATTGGTTGTTGTAAAGTCCGAATTGGAGATTACCACATCCTCTAATGATCTTACATGAATTTCTCCTTTGGACTTAAGATCAACATTTAAAACTTCAATNGTCTCAAAAGCACCAAATCCCAAACTTTCCCCGGTAAATTCAATACTAGATCCCTCAGAAATACTTAAGGCACCAGCAGAAACGAACAAAACCTCCCACATCTGTGCAGATCCTCTTAGTAGCAAATCACCAGATACGGAAAGATTTTCTGTAGCTGCAAAAATTATACTTTGAAACGGCAAAGAGGTAAGATCATAATCACCTGATCGGATTGTCAGGTCAGTGCCCCCTAAGATTCCAGTAAATTCGTCTTCATTGTATGATGGAGACAGAGTATCATATTCGTTATCTTCGGGTTGATTATATTTTTCATCTTGTGGATAATCGTACGAGTGGNGATCCTCATCGTCACTCATTGCACTTAATTCGTCGTAGGCGAAGAAGAAATCCTCAAATAAAACACTTGCGGATGCCGTCTCAAATGAAACTAAAAGTGAGGGGTCGATGGTACCCTCAATGATATGGGAACCTGCCAAGGTGAGCATATCAAAATTATCAAGTTCCCCTTGGGTTACCTCATCGGAGGGTGGTTGAGAATTTGGCTCATCAATTTTGGGACCCACAACCAAATCCTCCAAGACTTCAAAAAGTTCATCGCGAGATAGACCTAAATCATGTAATTCAAAAGCAAGGGAGGACGGCAGTTCNCTCAGATTACTTAAACTTTGGGATAAACGGACAAAAAACTTTGGATCATCTCCTGCGAGAAGGAAATANCCAGGATCATCCCTAAACAAATCAAGATTTCCAAATAAAGCAGCTTGTCCACCAGCGATGTTTTCCTCTTTGTAACGATCGGATAGCAAAATAAGATCGTCTGCAATTGAAATGTTTGCAAATAGAGACTCCAAATTCTTCGGATCTCCACCAGAACGGTGAACAAGAACACTCAAGTCATCAAACTGCTCCAAATTCCTGAGAATATCATCCGTAAATTCATCTCCTGCGAGATCAAGCAAGCCAACAACCTCTCCCGCAATATCGGCATTACTCTCAATCTCTTTCGCATACTCAGGGAACTCACGAATGAGTTTGGAAAGTCCATCATTGGAAATGAAATCACGCAGGTGGTTTGATGATTTGAACATTTCTGAAATAAGAGCCTGTTCACCAATTTCTTCATAGTCTTTATAAGTGGCAAGGATTGCTGGAGCCAACTCTGCAGTTTCCATTGCNACATTCAATCGATTCGGGTAAATTTTCAATTTGTCAACCAGCTCATCCAAAGCTACCGCAACATCTAGATTGTCATAAATTGTGGTCAGCTTCGTAGGTTGATCTTCAAACCTATTACTAAGGTTCATAATCGCATCAATCTTATCAATATTACCAAATAAGGCAGCCTCCTGAGCTGAACCAGGTTCAACAAAGCTCAAAGCGAAAGACAAATCCTGAGCTCTTGCAGAATTGATGGAAATAATTTCCAGAAAATCAGCATTCTCGCTAAAATCACCCTGCAATTTAGTTAGAGCTGAAGCACTTACCACTTCGGTGAATGATTCACCACTTCCGATATTTCCAGCAAGTTGATCCGGATCGATATCACCCGATTCAAAAGCCTTATCCAACTGGAGTGCACTATCGATACCATCTGAAACGAATGCGGATAGGGCATCCTCGCTGTCACCAAGTTTTTCAGCAACCTTATTTATAGCCTTCAGTTCACTGACATCCTTTTTCGCAAAATCCATAAGGGATTTTGAGTCNCTCAGTCCTCCCTTTTCCTTTACTAAAGTTACAGCATTCTTGATATCTTCAACCGCATCGGTGTTCCCGAGGATGTTTTTAGCAAAGTCCTGATCAATGTCCTNATCTCCGGCAACTGCGACAAAAACGTCAGCAACATCTTCAATTTTATCGAAAACATCCAAAGCTCCGCCTTCCAATCCAACTGAATCGAGTTGATCGGTGACCTTTTTGAAATCAGTTGCACGATCTGCCTTTTGCAAGATTCCTCCCAAACTCGCTGTAGCTCCTGAGGCTTTAGCCTTGGTGACAACATCCTTCAGATCATCTGCCTTATCTGCGTTTTGAAAAACTGAGGTGAGATTAGTGGCATCTTGAGCTCCTGCTTCTGCGGCTACCTCCACAACTGCAGCGAGAGAATCGGCTTTGTCCGCATTCTGAAGAGTACTGGAAAGGATGCTCAAACTGCTGGCATCGAGTTTCTTTTCTCCGGAATCATCCGAAGTACCCAGACTTTCCTTTGCCACCTTCATGACCTTGTTCAATGAGTCAGCCTTGTCCGCATTTTTCAATACTGATCCCAAATTTGCAGCATCTTTTGCACCTATCTCTGCAGCTACGGCTACAACTTCTTTCAAATCATCCGCCTTATCCGCATTTTGGAAAACTGCTGTAAGGTTTTCNGCATCTTGGGCACCAATATCTGCAGCCACATCCACCACTTCCGCAAGAGAGTCGGCTTTATCGGCATTTTGAAGAGTACTTGAAAGAATACTCAAGCTACTGGAATCCAACTTCTTTTCACCAGATGCATCNTCACTACCCAAGCTTTCCTTCGCCACTTTCATGACCTTATTCAAGGAGTCAGCCTTGTCCGCATTTTTTAATACTGATCCCAAATTGGTAACATCCTTTGCACCGATTTCGGATGCAACTGATACAACTTCCTTAAGATCCTCAGCCTTGTCGGCATTCTTTAGAACTGAGCCAAGGTTTTCTTTGTCTTTGGCCCCAATTTCTGCAGCAACCGTAACCACTTCCTTTACGGCATCCGCTTGATCAACATTCTTGAAAACAGATTCCAAACTGTCCTTGTCTTTAGCTCCAATTTCTGCAGCAACCGAAACCACTTCCTTAACGTCCGCTGCATTCTCAGCTGATTCAAGCAGACTGTCAAACATTGCTTCATCTTTAATGTCCAAAGCCTCGGCCTCTATAGTAACATCCACAACATCATCAAAATTTCCAGTTAAGTCAGAAATGAAATCATCTTCTCCCTTATCGGCATTCCTTCTGCCAGAACGACGATCCTCAATCTTTTCATCCAACATATTTGAAGCTTTTTGTGAAACTTCAACATACGAATCCACCTTACCTAACTGCTCCTCATCATCCAGGTCAATAAGTCCGGCTTTGTCCATTGCAACTGCTTCGGTGGAGCCGTTGTCATCCACCCCTTTGGACGCAGCCCCGCGAGAGTCATCCGATTCATTCAATTCTTCCTCGGATGGAGCATCCTCTTCAGGGCTTTCCGAACCGGTTTCCGTATTGTTGGGCCCATCACCAGCAGATGAAACTCCAGTAACATCACCCGAGGCTTCGATCTCAGCTTCAATCGAATTAAGTAGTGTTTGAGGAACTCTGCCCAATGAGGGTGGAAGTAAAATACCATTTGCACCAATCCCAATGGACAAACTCTGACCTGGGCCCAAGAGAGTGGCGGCAGAAGCACCTTTCGGCATGAAAGCAATTTCTCCCTTGAGCATAGAGGTTACTTGCTGAAATCCCCCATCTGGAGTTTGGGCCACTTGAAAATACGGAATGGTGCCGCGAATTCCAGCTGTGCCAACTGGTGATTCGACATTAAAATTGGATGACTTATCCAACTTTTTGACATCCAATATCATATCACCAAGTTCCAAATCAATAATCGTATCTGAAGAACTGGGTTCACCCTTCAGCTCAGAAAGTTTTTTAGTGCTCGGATCAAATTTCTCCTGAGTAAATTTTTTGATGTTGAGGGAGGAGTTCGACTTTATNGTCGAGACCGTGCCGTTGGACATTAAAAGAATAATTTTTGCCGTTGGTCCAGTCTTAACCGTGTGCCCATCAAAGATAAGACCCCCAGCTTTAACTTGGTTTGGAGGAATTGGCAGTTGTGTCTCATTATTTATAACAGTTACTTCGCCTTCAAGAGATGCAATTATAATGGCGCCCTTTGAGCTCGTTTGTTGAGAAAAGAGAGAAGTGGCGAAGATGCAGAAGATTACTGTGATATTTTTCATGGCAATAATGATAAAAGGCTCTATTATATTCAACATAAGCTATTGTAAGATTACAAACTATTTTTTCATCCAATTTGGTCGAAGCTTTTTATGAAACTTCAACATACGAATCTACCTTGCCCAACTGGTCCTCATCATTCAGACCCATAAGTCCGTCCTTACGCATTGCAACTACTTCGGCGATAAAATTGTTACTGCCCCTTTAAANGCAACCCCGCGAGAGTTATCCGANTCCTTCAATTCAGTAATTTTTTTAGTGCTCGGATNAAATTTCTCCCGAGTGAATTTTTTCTAAGGGAAGAATTTGACTTTCTCATTGCAACCGCACCATTGGAATTCAAGAGGATAATTTTTGNACTGGGTCCAATCGTAAGCTTGCCGAACAATAATGAGAGCACCAACCTTTATTTGGTTGGGAGAAAAAGGCAGATGATTCTCTTTATTTGGGACAGTTAATTCTTATTAAATAGATGTAATTAGTTTTGAGATGCAATTAGTTTTGCTCCTTTTTTCATCTTTTGAATCTGTAAACCTTACCCCATGGACTGGAATAAACTTTCTCAAAATAATTTTCGTCCAGGTTTTCCATAAGAAAACCCTGAACCAATAAACTTTCAAAAGCTTCCTGATCCATAAAAAACCATGCCCTAGTCATTTCGTAACCCTTGGCGGGAATTTCCACTCTTGAATTCTCATCAACTCTGTCTTCAGAACCTTTACCCAGATGCTGTTCTAGCATAATCGAAGGAAGTCGGTTGGATGCAGCAATTTGAGAAACTGTTTGCCCACCAGCAGGAACTGTGTATAGCCATCCAGGCGTAAAGCGGGGTATACTCGTCTCGAAAAGGTGAAACTTGGGAGTACTTTTCTGCTGACTGGGAAGTTTGATCATTTTTCCACTTTTCGGATCCAATAGCTTTCGATGAAAGGCAAATGGAACATTACCTTCAGATCCTGGGATTTTCGCTTTAAACGTTTTCATATCTACCTCAATTATGTATCCCCCTCCCAAATTGAGGGCCAGACCGTTAGAAGTTTTTTCCAGACCATTGACTTGAGCCATGAAAGGTCGCCTTACTGGATTCGCTCCATCAACAAATTTTGGATGGGAAAAAGACTTCTCGTCGAACTTGTCCAAGAGAAATCGTTTTGCAAAAGTTGAGTTGAGAACTCCTGAGGAAAGAATGACCAATTCTCCGGTTTTTTCGATAAAAAGTAATGACCTGCTTGATCGAGGATCTGGTTTACTTAAAATGCGAAATCCATCAGCATCAACTGANCTGACAACCTTGGCCGGGTCACCATTATTTCCGGAAGTGCTCCATAATTGCGAATACGGAATAACACCTGACTGCTCTCCTTCAACTCGAAGATTTCCGTTTTGATCAAAGCGAAAACCTTCATCAAAATTGTAGGAGAAACCCTCTCTTCTTCCATTTTTCAGAATTTTCATGGGAGGTTCACGCACACCATTGTTGAGACCAGCCTGCCCACTNGGAAAAAACAAGTTCCTGGAACTGAAACTCAGAATGGTCGGAAAAATTCTTAAGATTTCATATGGCAGAAAAAGAAAAATATCTCTGGTTTGGGGAGGTAAAGAATAGGTTCCTTNTTCCAAATCATGAAGAACGCCCTGATAAAATTCCAAGTCCGGTTTTCCATCTTTGAAAATTGCTTGCACGGCAGTTCCGTATGATGGCTCGCCCAATCTCTTTTTGTGCTGAATATCAACATAGGTTTCAGTTTTCAGACGAGCTAAATTAAGTGCTCGCTCAGGATTTCGGGAACGAAGTATTTCAGAACTCAAAAAATTATCAAAAGTTTGATGAGCTGGGGAAGTAAAAGTCCGAGTATTACCATAAAACCAACACCCGGAACCATAGTCCCACCAGGTCACTACGAAATCATCGGGTTGAGAAACCTCATTCATCTTGTTCAGAACTTCGATGGTCTTTGTAGGGTAGACCACTCCAGAGTGATAATTCTGAGCGTGCTTGATGTTTGGTTTAATCAAAAAGAAAAAGAAATANAGACAAATGCCCCAGTAAAAGAAGCTACGAATTGACCCAAGAAACTTCGGAAACTTTTTTAATTCGTCAATATGGTTGCCGGAGCTAGGCTTAGACCATTTCAATATTGCTGAAGCAAAAGGTGAATACAACAGCCACCGGACCAAGGCAAAAATCAAAAAGGTAATGCCAAGGGAAGCGATATTTCCCACATGAACAGTAAAACGCAATCCAACTTCTCCCTCAAAACAATAATGGGCAATTGCAAGAAAAGGAACTGCTAGACAAAACTCCCAATAACGGAAAATCAAAAAGACCACGCCAAGAAGACCAAAAATAGCGGTAGGAAATATAAATGCATCTTTTTTATCTNCAGCAGGCAAGCATCGAGGGCATGAACAAGTCGGACTGTCTGCCAAGATTCGATTGCGAACCACTTCCTTTGGAATTTCACTGGCTTCCTTAACGGTTGAAAAAACATCAAGATAACTGAGACTGTACCCTTTTTCCTTATTCTGAGATTGAACCGATACTCCCTTGCCTGCCGAAACATAGCGATCCAATTTGGCAAAGATTTTTCCCCTAACATCACCAGATGTGAGTGCGAAAAGGGAGAAGATTAGGCTGACCACAGGTAGAAAAAGATAAGAAATCTTGATTGATGGTAATTTGATGACTTTAAAATTACTTTTTGGCGAGAAATTCGATTTATCTTCCTGAGACTGCTCTTTCATGTCGCCCGATTCGGAAACTTTCTCGTCTGTATGGACTGAAATTTTTCCAAAAAGAAATCTTAAAATCGGCAGAAGAAATAATCCCAAGAGGAATTTCCCCGGACTATTTTGAATTGCAACTCCATAAGACCAAGATTCCGCATAAGCAGCGAAGGAAATCAGGAAAACCGACTTGAAGACGAAAAGGGATGTTGAAGAGGAAAATGTCCTCTTCAAATTTCGGCCGTAGGTAAAAAAATACTCGAGAAAAACCAGTCCAAAGGAATATCCGATATAAGCAACGGTTAAAGCACCTGTAATAGCCTGTCCAGATGCGTAAAAGAAACGATAAAGATAAAGCGTCAGTGCAGCGCATAAGGCAAAATTCAATGACTTCCTTCGGCTTGCAGAAAAAAGAAAATATAAGCCAAAAGCTGGAATGGTAATCGAAAACATATCAGTATCGTAGTAGCCAGCCAAAGTTCTGTTGTAGTAGCTATGTGTCACACCCGCCAAACAAGCAGCGAAAAAACCCCATGCATGACTTCCGTATAAACGACCAATTAAAACCAGAGGCACGCAGACAATTCCAGCGACATAAACTGGAAGCCACAAGAGTAGCATTTCAATTGTCAAATCAGGAAAAAGCTGCAGCAACAAATACGGCAACATGGTTATCATGCCATTCCTTAGGGCACTTGGGATAAGATTATTATTCTCGTGCAATCCAAGGTGCGCTTTTTGCAAAATACTTCCAAAATAAAAACTGTCATGGGTATTCGGAAGAGCTACTCCATCCTTCACCATGTCAGGGTGAAAGTAAACGATTTCCCCCTTTTCATTTTCATAATTAGACTGAGCAAAATCAATCCATTCCAAACGAACCCAAAAGCTAAGACAATATGCGACGGCAATTAAAAGAATTGTTACATACCAAGGAGCTCTGTCTTGAGGCGGAATAATTGAGCGGAAGAACAAACCTCGTTCTTGAATTACACTATTAAACCAGGCAAAAGAATGGCCCGACCCATTACTGGATTCGGAATCATTGAGGTTGCTTTGTCTGCTTTTGTTCTGACTCAAACTAAGAGAGAAAGTTAATCACTCTTAACGGAACTTATTCTTTAAGCCAAATAATTTCTTGCTCAAAGAGCTCAGTAAGGTGTTTGTCTTTTGAGCTTCAAATGCATCACCCAGTACAGTTCTGGAGCCAGAATGTAAACGACTTCCAAGATTTTTAACGTGAAAGGCATAATCATTATTTACCATGATACCCAGAAGTTCACCTTTCTGTGAAAAGACCAAATCACTTTTAGCAGGATCAAATTTTCCCGTCAAAAAGGCAAAATTAGAATGTTCAACTTTGATGTACCTCGAATCTTTCTCATCCCGCACAAAACTTGTTTGCCCAAAGCGACTTTCTTTCGAGTCAACCACAACAGCTTCCGAAAAGAGATATGGGTTTGCCGGAGCAGAAAAGATTTCCATATCAGTAGTTTCAACAAGATTTTTCGGATTGATATAAAGGGGTATGATAATGATTCTTGGATCATCCATAAATGCGATTTCCCTTACGGGAATTGGATTTTTGAGCTTATTCCCAGAAATTTCTCCCTTCACAGAAACCAGGCTTCTGGATTTTGGCTGCAAACGAAAGGGACTGTCCTTTGAATGAACCAAGGTGTATGCGAATGAATCATCAGCAAGAATGATGGAATCCATACTAAATTTCTCAGTTTTGTCAGCACCCAAAAAACCACCTTTGTGAGTGAATTCCAAATCCAATTGGACTTTATTTTGCTCATATTTAGTGAAGATCTCATTCAAGGACTGCCTTTGCCTTTCATTTAGTTTTGCAAAGTTTTCCTTTTGAACAGCAGCAGTCTCCTCGACTTCCTTTTTGATATTTTCCACCTTGGATCCGACACCGGAAACCTCTTCACTGACTACAGCAACAGTCGCCTTAACTCCTGAAACTTCCTGCCCAACTTTTGAAACATCTTCCTTAACACTGGAAACTTCCTGTGTAACGCTCGAAATCTTTTCACCTACTCCAGCCAATCCCTCCCCTACTTCGCGCAAATCATTACCAACACCTTGCAATCCCTGATTGAGTGAATCGATTTTCTGGTCAATTTTCTCAGTGGATGCCACGATGGCATCCGAGCGTTTTTTTTCTTCGAAAAGCAATGCCTTAGCTTCATCAGCAGCTTTTTCCTCCGCCTTTGCCTTCTCAATCGTAGCGGCAAGTTCCACCTTCATGGATTCTGCCTCTTTTTCCTTTTTTTCCTTTAGCCGACTCAATTCCTCCTGTTTGTTTTTGGCTTCCTCCAAATTTTTGGCCAATAATTCCAATTCTTTTTTCGAAGCGGCATTGCTTTGAAGCAAATCTTCCCTTTTTTTTGCGATCTCCTCTCTTTGCCTTGCAAGCTCTGCGGCTTCCTCCTGAGCTTGAGCAATTACCTGTTCGTTATCCGCAATAACCTCATCACGGGAGGCAATCTCTTGCTCTTTCGCCTCCAATTCCTTTTGCCTTTCAAGAATTTGAGCTTCCAATTCTTCCTTCTGTGCTTGGAGTGCATCCTTGTCGCTACTTAGGTTTTCCAACAAAGTTTCGTTTGTTGCTTCTAACTCCGCCACAACATCATCATAATTTTCTCCATCTGAAATTCTTTCGATGACTTCTTTTGAAACCACTTTTTGATCATCTTTGGCCATGATGGCACCCTCAGGCACATCAAAACGAGCAAGAGCCAGAATGCTTAGCAACAAAAAGTCGCAAACAACAAGCAGCAAACTTCGATTCATACGACTATTCTTCCGATTGCCGAACAAGCAGATAATTACGATATGGTCGTACCACAAAAATCTTTAAAGCAGCCACAAATAATATACCAAACAAAGTGGATGTGTAGGCACCAATAAGAGCATCCTGTTTCACATCCAGCACCAGAAGTAAGATAAGCGATAAAACAGTTCCTCCAAGACCAACATACAATCCCAAATCGAAGAGATTCTCTTCATTGTCAAGAAGGTCGATTTTCAGGCTCGCCCTTAACTCTTCGTTCTTCACTTGAGATACACGTGAAAGACAGATCATAAAAATGGCCACCTGAATGAGCAAGAAAACACCTGCAATAATGGCTGTTACAACTGTAAGATTTTGTTCCCCCATAGACTCCTCATTGGCGTAGGCGAGAAGATTCGCAAGCGCAAAATCAAATCCTGCTACAGAAACCTGTCCACGAGTAGTCTGAATTAGAGTTGGTTCAAGTATCAAAATTGAAAGCAAACCCCATACCATGGCTACCGAAACCCTTCTGCCCCAACGTAAAAAGAAATGACTGTTTGAACGGAGATAAGATGGCCTAGGTAATATCTTGGATAAAAATAAAAGCAGAAAGAAAAAGCATGAGACAATAAGGAATATTTTAATTGAGAGGGCCAAATCTCGATATTGATGGGAAAAATAGGTCAACAGTCCGCCCCCCAAGATGGGAAATACAGGTGCTGTAAGACTTTTTATAAATCCATCTTCATGAATAGGTTTGTTTTGCTCAAGCAAATGGAGTAGTGCACCCTCTCCATGATACATCGCAGAGCGAACATCCCTTAAAGCAGAGATAGCGGCCTCTTCATCACCATCTATTTCATAAACAGGATAAGACTCGATGAAGCGGTGAAGACTAGATGGATCTCCCGAAAGCAAGGTCGCCGCATAAATTATTTTCATTTCTCTTTCAAAATCTTTTCTAACGATTTCGTTATTTTCGACTAGTTTGTTCAATTCCTTTTCGGCTTCAACTCTTTCGGCAGCGGGCATAAAATTCATCAGTCTTGCTTTCTGTTTGATCTGACCAATAGAGACCGATAAGGGACGATTTCTAGTTCGAATCATCGCAGCAAGATCAAAAACTCCACTCAAATCAGGACAACTTTTGGTAAGCTCTGACATTTGCATAAGGTTCATCTTCCTTGCAAGTTGGTGGGCGGCCCAAAAGAAAGAACGAAATTTTTCCTTTGCTTCCAGGTTTCCAAGCAAAGTCTGCTGTGCCAACTTTCCAATCTCAAAACTGGTTTCAGCTGAGTAATATCCGTTTTCCATTGCCATAGCTGTCCCAACCATCATTGGAACCAGAATAGGATAAGGAAGCCATCTGCCGTGGCTCTCCAATTTACCTTCTTCATTCATAACTCCTCCTATAATGACAGAATAATCACCCGTATCAGTCCTACCGACCCTCATCAGTGTTAATCTTTGAGCTAAGTCTGCAAAATCAGCTTTTGGCATCGTTTGATTATTGTCCAACTTGCTTATGGTAGAATCAGTCTTGTTTTTTCTCACCTCATACCACAAGGCACCGCCAGAATAGTTATAGAGAGCAGTCCTAGCCTTCATTAAGCATAAATCACGAATTTCAGCTTCAGATTTATTGTTTTCCATCTCAGTTGCCGGCAATGTTCCAACTGAAAGAATTACCTTTCGTTTTGGAAAATATGGAAATTCCTCGAGATTCACGATTTTAACGCCAGAGAAATCAGATATTTTGGGCTCAGAAAGAACTGGTTGCCAAAAATTTCCAGGTCTTCCGTTTAGAGGAATTGCTTCCAGAAGTGCACGGACATTGGTATTTGAACTTTCCTTGGACAACCTATCACGTAAATCACCACGAACAGTAGCTCGATTGTATACGAAAAATGCCTCGTATCTCTTACGGTCTGAATTAAATTCATCCAGACCACCAAAATAGGTCTTAAAAGCTAAAAGATCAAAAATACTGCCGCCACCTGATATCTCGATCTCCGGCGTCATTCCAGAACTAATTGTTCGGGCAAATTCTTCACGCTTTTCAACCGAGGAAATTAAGGGAAGGAGCATTTCAGCCGGACCCAAATTATTTTGCCTCAATTGACGCACCATTTCCTCTTCTAAGGTCTTGCTCCCCTTTCCTACATCTTTCAATGATTCATCAGAAACCGCAGAGAAAAATACAGGAGATCCAAATCCCAAAATGCCAAGCAGTACAAAGAGTGGAAAAGATATGACCCTCCACAATGTTCTTCTGTTATCTGACTCCAAATTCGACAATTACGAATACACTTTCTTAAAATTCAAAACAACTGGCAATTGCAATTTGTTAACATTTAAACTTAGATTCACTATTTGAAGCATGACCTTATGTTTTCAAACGCTTAAAGATCAAATGGACCGCATTAACTAATATGACCCTCCGAATCACACAATATGGAGAATCAATTCTTCACGAGAAAGGAAAAAAGGTTGAATCTTTTGATGACGACCTTTACCAACTTTCCAAGGACATGCTCGAAGCTATGCATCAGGTACAGGGAATAGGACTGGCAGCTCAGCAGGTAGGTAAAGCCATACGCTTCTGCGTAGTGGATGTGCCTGATCATCCTGATTATCCCATCGCCTGTATTCTTGATCGAAAACCGCTTTCCCCCTCCCTGCTTATGCCCATGGCTTTGGCCAATCCAGAGGTCACTCCCCTACCCTCTGATGAATATTACTACGAGGAAGGCTGTCTTTCGTTCCCCGAAATCCGAGGTGATGTGGCTCGCCCGGAAAGGATAATCGTTCGCTATCAGGACCTTGATGGTGCCCAGCATGAATTAGAATGCGACGGACTACTTGCCCGATGTATTCAGCACGAAGCTGATCATCTAGAAGGCATCCTATTCACTGAACGCATGGAAAAAGAGGTATACGCTGAAGTAAAATCGGAAGTAAAGGCTCTCAAAAAGAAAACACTAGACACCTTAAAAGATGGGAAATTACCGCAAGTGCCCATCCCTGTGCCCGAGGAGTGAAAAGAAATACTAGGCAGGGACAAATAATCCTTTTGGCAATAAAGACAGCGGGTCGCCCTCTGACTCCGCTGGAGATTCACGAATCAGCCGTGAAAAAGATGCCCCGACTGGGCATTGCTACTACCTATCGGCATATTAAGACCTTAAGCGAAAGCAATCAGGTGGTAGGCGTTGACTATCCAGGGCAACCACCACGGTACGAATGGGCGGATGGACAGGATAAGGTTCATTTCTCCTGCCGTGCCTGTAATAAATTATACGCTTTGGAAGATACCACCGAAGATTCTCCACCGGCTAAGGCACCCAAAGGGTACAAAGTCCAGGGCTTTGAAGTTATGCTATACGGAACCTGTCCCGAATGTGAGTAGAATAAACTTAGAAAGAATAGCGTAAACCAGCATGAATTGCTCTGCCCAATGCTGGGTATCCTACTACCTCTTCATAATGTGTATCGAAAATATTTTCGATTCGGGCATTCAGCAAAAGACCGTCTGAGATCTCATAACTAGAAAAAAGACGGACAATCGAATAATCGTCAGCTTCAACTGTTAGACTCTCTCTAGTATTTTGTCTGAAGTTTAATTGTGCACCTAGATTGAAGTCTTGATTGTCATAAATGGCAGAAATCGAGCCAAAAAACTCCGGTCTTCTCACTAGGAACTCATCACCACTATCCAAATCTTTCGCTCTCATGTAAGTCAAGGAAGAGAAGACTGAGAAAAGACTCGATAGCTGATGTTTTGAAGAGATTTCTATTCCCAATGCTTCGGAATTATCAATGTTTTCTGAAGGGAAATATACCCAATTTGCAGTGTCATACTCTGCCTTAATCAAATTATCATATTCGCTAAAAAAGAAAGATACATTTAAAATATTTTTCAATGACTCATCTTGATACGAAAAACCAATCTCGAAATTTTTTGATTCTTCTGCTATCAAGTCCGGACTTCCTGGATATAAGGGACCAATCCCATACAAATCAAATGCTTCGGGCGGTGCGTACCCAATACCATGTTTTGCAAAAGCAATAAAACTGTCACTTAATTTGGATCTTACTGTTACATCGTAGGTAACAGAATTGTCAAAGTCTGTATATTCGTCGTGTCTTAAATTACCATAAAGAGTGGTATCTTTGGAAATTGAATGACGAATCCCTAACGTTAAACTAGCCTGTTCCCAATTGTTGCCATCCAACCATGTAAGTCCCCTTTGTAGAAATCTGTTGGTTGAATAACTTGTACCAATTTGAACAAAAGTTTTATCAGACATACCCAGATTTAAAAGTAAATCAAGGTCTTCCTGCTCAGTCATTGAACGAGTTTCATAAGTTGGAGAAAAATAATAGTAAAGATCATCTTCGCTGTAAGAGTATGTTAGAGAAGCGTCCCAAAATTCGTTTTGCATTTTTAGTTGAGGTGAAACCAAAAACTGATCCGTCTCTTGGAAAGCATCCAACGACTCGAAAGGACCAGTAGGTCCAATGGAACCGAAACTACTATCATAGGCGAGTCCCAATAAGCTGAAAGAAAGACCATCACCAAATTTGCGCTTGGCTGTAAAGGAAGAGGATAGATTTTCATACTTTGAATTTAAACGGTCATTATCCGTTTCAACAGAAGCAAAACCGAAATTCCCTGCCCAATCATCATTTTTGAATCCTGTTTTGTAAATTGATCTCAAACTACTGAAGGTTCCAGCAGATACTCCAATTTCAGAGCCTTGGCCGTTTGTCTCAAGGTATTCATTGCGCATCAAAACCGTTCCTCCCATTGCGTGTGCACCATATAAACTTGAGGAGGAACCCCGCATCACTTCAATGCTCGTGCTATTCAATGTGGAAAGTTCTCCAAGATTGTAGGTTCCGGAAAACCCACTATTTAACCTTCTGCCTTCATAGAGAAAAGTAACATGATTGCTCTCTCCTCCTCTGCTAAAAAGTGAAGTTTGGGCTCCAGTCTGACCTGTTCGAACTACTGCCATTCCCGGGACTGAACGCAAGGCATCTGCCAAGTTGTCGATCTGTCTTTCTTCGAGGTCATAGGAGGAAATTCTGGTAACCCAGGGTGAGATTTCGCTCAGAGGTTGGGGTGAACGGTTTTCGACTACAACCATTGGCTCAAGAGATTGCTCTTCAGCGAGGGCTGATCCTGAGATTGCAACAGATAGCAGACATGAAAAATGAATCATATTTGTGAAGAATGAATTCATACCCACTGTTGATAATCAATTATCAATTATCTGCAAGAATATCCAGTTATACGATAAAACTTCGCAAGTTTTAGTGCAGTTTGGCTACGAGTGCTTGTCCCAGTTTTTGAAGTCCGCCTCAAATTCGTTCCTTTTCCGCTTCCGCCTCATAGGATTCTTCCGGCATTATCCCCGAGGTTACTTTCTTGAGGGATTCGATCCTTTTGTGTAATTCATACCGTTCCTTCACATTATTAACCCGTTCGGAAAACATCTGCCAGAAAAGCAGGACATTCCATTCGGCACGGATCAACAAGCCATCGACATTTCGCTGCGTGTCGTAATAAAGAAAGTAAATCAGAAAAAGAATTATGGGAATAATCACTTTTACGATCTTGGAATCAATATTTATGGCTTAACTTTGCATAAAGCTAGGGGAGAATTTAAAGTTTGAAAAGGTATGAGAAAAAGTGGATCCGTTGATGGTTTCAAATACCAAGAAAAATGCCGGTCAGTAGATACAATAGCATTAAACAACTTTATTCCCAAGGACTGGTTCAATGCACACAGATTTGTAACTTGTGCAACAGTTAGTTCCCAATTTTTCTGTAGACGGGAGAATTCTATTTTAAAGACCGATGATACCTAGTACAACCACTGTGAGTAATGCGATTGCGGTTCCCAAAGTGATCGAAAGAATTTTCTCGATGGCCGTAGCTTTAGTGGGTGAATCTAATGTTTCGTAATCTGGCATTGTATAAAAAAAGTGAATTTGAAACAATAATGCTTAACTCATGCCAATGCATCAAATCTGGGAAAAAAAGTCTGCAAATGATGAAATTATTACATTTTTCAAATTACCTCAGAGCTTTAAGGAATTCCTCTCATCAATCTAATGAAACTCGCTTCTGGAAAAGTGGTGGTAGGCTTGAATGTGCTTAATTTCTTTCCACTCTTACATACAATCATGGATTTTAAGTGGAATACAAAAAACATATCTTGGATTATCTCAGGAAACGCTCCAAATATTTCCAACGAAACCCTTTGATTCCCTTGTAATTAATTGATCTGGCTCTTGTTTGTTCCCGAATCCAAAAATTAACCTTTGAGCTGTCGATAAAAGGGTCACCAATCTCAAAACGCCAACTGTAAAAGTCTTTCAATAAACCGTTTAGTGTGGCTACATGATTGGGGTCACAAGATAAATCTACAAACTCATATGGATCATTCGATAGGTCATAAAGTTCATAAAGAGGAGGATTCTCATAGATTTTATAAACTTTCCTCAACCACTCGGGTGAAGTATCTATTTCTTTTTGCTTAGTGCCCGCGACGTAAAATGAATTAAGATCGTTAAGATATGCAAGAGCACTCAGATTTTTTCCCTGCCCTCTTGGAGTAATAATCAATTTGAAGCGATCTGTTCGGTGAGCAAACTGAAGACAAGCAATCGATGGTGCCGCACCAGTAGTTATAAATTGAAGTGAATCTCTCCAGCTAACTTCCTCTCCTTTAAAAAGTGGTTGCAGGGCCCGACCAGATAATTTCTCAGGTAATTTCATTCCAGCGGCCAAAAGGCATGTGGGTAGAATATCCTCAACACTTACCATCTCTTCAATTACCAGTCCTTGCTTTATCTTTCCCGGCCATTTTACAAGGAAGGGAATCCTTGTGCCTGCATCGTAAACGCTTGTTTTTCCTCGGGAAAATTGAGCTCCATGATCTCCGAAATAAAAGATCATTGTGTTTTGCATATTTCCCGAATGCCTAAGCTCTTCAAGAAGATCACCAACCAGACAATCAAGCCGGTTAATGCAGTTGTAATAGTTGGCAGTTGCTTCTCTCAATCTTTCCGTATCACAACCAACCCAAGGCAAAGGTTTCACATCTTTTGCCTCTAACAAGTTCCCTTTGAGAGGATAGTCTCCAATCCTAGGGATAAGCGGAAAGTGGGCATCCGGATAGTTGATTGAAAGGAAGAAAGGCTTGTCAGTGGTTTGTGAAAAGAATTCAGCTGCTTTTGAAGCATAGGTACTCATTGATTTCCGATCAAAATTAGCTAAATTCATAGCCTTAAAATCGAGATTTTCGTAAAACAAATCCTTTGGGTTCACATGTAATTTACCTATTAATCCCGTGCGGTATCCTGCTTTTTTGAGCAGCCCGAATATGTTGGGGAATTCCTCAAACAGTTCAAACTTGTGTGTAGCCAAACCCAAGTGCCCGTTCATCACCGGATGTAAGCCGGTCAGAAAACATGCCCGGGAAGGACTGCAAACAGAAAATGGCGTAAAGGCAAATTCGAACCGAGCCCCTTCTTGAGCAAGTTTGTCAAGTATGGGTGTTTTGGCATACGGGTCACCATAACACCCCAATTCAGGACCGTTATCTTCCGAAACAATCAGAAGAATATTGGGTCTTTGTGAGGCAACTCCTACAGAGGAAAAACAGCAGAAGATCCAAAAATAAAGCCATCCCAGTTTAATTTTCATTAAAAGTCTGAGAATAATTTTTGTCGGTGTCGTAAATTCATGAATTTGGTAGGTTTATGCAATTACTCCAGGTTCTCCTGCTCCCCCTCCCCCTGGCGTTCTAATCAGCAGACGATCTCCTGGATTTGCAATTGTTCTTTCCAATGAACCAAGTTTACAAACCGAACCATCCTTTCGAATAAGAATCTGTTCTCCACATTCTCCACCTTCTCCTCCCAAAATTCCAATTGGAGATACCGCTCTGCTCTGGGTAAGAAGGGACAAATTTGTTTTCTCAAGAAAAAGATATTCTCTTTCAATGCCATCTCCTCCTTCCCAAGTCCCTCTTCCTCCCGTGCCCATTCTACTACGAAAAGAAAGAAGTCGCAGTGGAAAGCGGACTTCCAGAATTTCAGGATCCGTGATCGCAGTATTTGTCATGTGTGTCTGAACTGCCGATGTGCCTTGTTTTCCAATCACCGCACCAGAGCCTCCGCAAAGAGTCTCATAATGACTAAAGTTCTCGTTACCAAAAGTTACGTTGTTCATAGTGCCCTGCGACATAGCCACTTCCCCAAACACTGAGGTTAAGATAAGATCCACCAGTCGCTGACTGATTTCAACATTCCCTCCCGCCACTCCAGGACAATGCTTCGGATCTCTTTCGAACACTGGATTCAGCAAAGAGCCCACAGGAATTTTGATTAAAACAGGATCGAGCAAACCTTCATTTAGTGGCAAGTCAGATCCTATCAAAACGCGCAGACAGTAACAAACTGAACTGTGTACTATAGCCTCCGTTGCGTTGAGGTTATCCTTACGGGATAAGGAGGACCCTGAGAAATCAAACAAGGCACTTCGGTCTTTAATTTTTACCTTAAGACAAATTATTTCCCCATCATCTAGAAAGTGTTCTCCAAAAAGGTCAATATTGCCCATTTGATCAAGAAATTTCCTGCAGTTTGTTCTCGACTCCTCACGCAATGCATTCATTTGTCCCGAAATTTCATCATCTCCGTATCTCATTAAAAGCTTCTCCATGGCATCGATACCGTGACGAAGAGATGCAACTTGAGCTGAAAGATCTGCAAGATTCTCATCAATTTGACGAGATGGATATTTTGCAGTCCCCAAGGCACAAGCCACCTTGTCCAAATTCGAGATTCCTTCTTCGAACAAATATTGTGGTGGTAAGACTACCCCTTCCTCGATCAGTGAAGTTGAACCGGCAGGCATGGACCCAGGGGTGATTCCTCCAATTTCAGCGTGATGAGCACGGTTTGCCAGAAAGCCGACAGGGGAGTCTTCTTGTCCAAAAATTGGTGCGAGCAGTGAGACGTCAGGCAGATGAGAACCACCAAAAGCGGGATGATTTGAAAGAAGCACATCTCCTTTGGTAATTTTAGGAAATTCCCCAAGCATGCTTCTGGTAAAAACGCCCATCGCACCAAGGTGCACCGGAATATTGGGAGCATTAGCCACAAGATAGCCATCACGATCAAGCAAAGCACATGAGAAATCCAGCCGTTCTCGCACATTTGTTGAAAGCGCTGTTCTCTGAAGTTGAGCACTCATTTCTTCGGCAAGACTCATAAAACGACTTGAAAACAACTCTCTTCTGGCAATTGAAGGCATCTTACTTTTTGGATTGTTTTGAGATCGGTGATTTTCCAGCAACAAACTGCCAAGCGTGCCTTTTCGAACCGACCATCCCTCTGCAACCCAAACAGTACTAAAGCGATCGGTAACCAGTAATGGACCGAAAATCACTTCTCCCTCCATAATTTCCGAACGCACGATTTCGCCGCTCTCGGTCCTCTCGGTCGATTCCTCCAAAAGCCTAAATTTCTCAATTTTCGCATCACGATCACGCCCGGCAATCAGAATACGAATGGAGTGCAGTTCCAGATTTGCCTTTTCTGGAAAGTATCCGAAGATATGTTCAAATTTTTCCCTGTATTTGGATTTCAAACTTTCGACTTCACTGTAAATCACTTCCAATGAGGATTCCTGTCCAATCAGACGAATAAAAGCTCGTTTTTCCAAAACTTTTCCGCTTTCTCCCATCTCTGCCAGCTCATTTTGCCCTTGTGCAATCATCTCATCCTCAATCATTCTGATGGATTTGTTATCCAAGGCTGTCATCAATGGTCTCTCAATCAATCTCTCAACTCGTGCACAGGACAAACCATATGCGCTAAGCAAGCCCGAATCAGCTGGTAAAAAAACACGCTTCATTCCCAGTAATTCGGCTACTCCGCATGCATGTTGTCCTCCTGCCCCTCCAAATGCAATCAGATCATGGCCCGAGGGATCGTAGCCTTCTTGGATTGATATTTTCCGAATAGCCGTTGCCATCGCATCATTGGCAACCGCCAAAAATCCTTGCAACAAATCATGTTCCTTTCTTCCACTTTTCGAAACCATCTCATCCAGCTTAAGCTGAGCAGCTTTTTCAAAGATTGGGGTTGAGATGTGACGAGTCGACAATCTACCAAGAAGTAGATTGACATCCGTCAGGCAGAGCGGGCCTCCAAACCCATAACAGGCAGGTCCGGGATTCGCTCCTGCACTTTCGGGTCCGACACGCAACAAATCATTTTCCAATCGGCAAATTGAACCACCACCAGCAGCTACCGTTTCTATCTTTAGAGATACACTGGAAATTCTTGCATCTCCCACTTGATGGGGAGACTGAAAACTGTAATTTCCGGAGTATCGTGAAACGTCCGTACTGGTACCTCCCATGTCAAGATTGATAAAATTCACGCTACCCGCAGATTTTGCAACTGCAACTGCTCCGACCACTCCAGCTGCCGGTCCACTTAGTAGGCTGTCAATGGCTCGGTAACCTTTTCGCTTCTGAAGACCTCCGGCGCTTCCCATCACCCAAAGAGCAGATTGCTCTCCCAAGGCATCATCAACGCTATCAAGATATTGATCGAGCACTTCAGAAAGATAAGCCTCCACCACCGCGGATTCCAGACGAGGCAACCACTTGGGGAAATTGTTTATGGAAGACGATACGACCACCTTTTTGAAGCCAGCATTCAAAAGAATCTTTCCCACCTTAATCTCATGCTCAGGATTTTTGGATGCGTGAAGTAAAGAAACCACCGCAACTCTACACCCACCAGCAACAAGCCTTGTGCCAATGCCTTTGATTTTCTCATAATCGGGCGATGAAAGTATTTGGCCATTTCGGTCTACCCGCTCGGAAACCTCAATCACTTTTCCTGCTAAATTTTTTCTTTTCTGAGGGATTAGATCAAATAGGTCTGTTCTTCGCTGATCACCGATTTCAAGCAGATCGGCAAATCCAGCGGTTGTAAAAAGAACGGGACGAGTCCCCTTTCCCTCAAGCAGGGCATTGGTGCAACGGGTAGTCGCCAATCGCATTTCAGTTTTCATTGAATTCCAATCGAGGCCATTACGGGAAAGAATCAAGCGCATGCCTAGGACGGGAGCCTCCCAACCTGAAGAAAGCTCAATGGCAATTGGGAAATTTATACCACTGGGCAAAGCATCCTTCAGAGTAAGCTCATTTCTGGAAGGGTCCCAATCAAATATTTTCGAAGAAAAACACTCAAGTCCAGCCACATGCAAAGTAAATCCTTGAACGATCTCCTTTGGCCAATCTGGGGCATCTGAAATTTTAAGTTTTTGGGAATCGGTTTGCTCAACTGCTTCTGCCACAAGGGAACCTCGAGACAACACTTTGGCTCGGAACCACTCCTTTTGCGGAGATAATCCAAGGCAGTCGGTAAAGGTACCTCCTGTGTCGACAAAGAATGACCAACCAGAAAAATCTTTCAAATTATTCATAGATCGTAAGATGCAGGGACGCCCTTGGCCCAATCTTCAAGAAGGGAGATGTAGGAATTTGAAAGGCTCGCATCCTTGGCACCACGAATTACGATTGCTTGGTATTCGGAAGAAGGAATCCCGTAATCATAGTCATTGGAAAGATAAACCCATGCATCTATTTCTTCATTTCCAATTTCTCTCTCAACTTTAAGTATTTTCTTTTCATAGTAGCCACCATCCACGCCTTCATATTGATCAAGAGCTTCCCAATGCCTGTAATCTAACTTCCACAAACAACCGCAAACCTCCGACCCTGAAAATTCTTCTATTCCGGCGTAGCCATTGCCATTTATAAAGTATCGCCAGCTCGGCAATCTGGCTCTCGAACCCAATTGTGCCCCAGGACAACGACGAGCCATTTGTTCAAGATTCATATTTGATCCGTATGCAAAATAAGGAATATCCATCACCATTAGGCTTGAGCACAGAGCTCAGGGTGGCAAGCGCAAGTGCATTCGACGCTTGAACAATTTCAAAAATTATTCATTATCGTTCATCAGCGTTAGAGATCATTCGTCATGGATTGTCTCCTCGATTACCCCAAATTCAGCCCAACAGCTGATTAGGACGAAACGACAGCCTGGTTCCGACTGGGTTGTGGATGTGCCAAAGTTCATCCCTCGGGTCGGGAAACTCATGANCAAAATGTCAGAACAAGTCAAAAAACAAACAATCATCGAAGAAAACCGTTCTCACGAGAAAGATACGGGATCAAGCGAAGTGCAAATTGCGTTGCTCAGTGCCCGGATATCACACCTCACAGAACATCTGAAAACTCACAGGAAAGATTTTCACTCACGCCGTGGACTGCTAATGATGGCAGCTCGCAGAAGAAAGTTGCTCGATTACTTAAAACGCACTGATCTTAAAAGGTATCAGGCGATCATCGAAAAACTAGACCTACGTCGCTAAATCTGCGGCGTTCCTTTCCGATTTCATACTCGAAGGCTTTTGCCACGAGTTTTTCTCTTTTTAAACAACTCAGCGGACATCNTGTCGCTCAAAGTTACTTAAATTGAAACCCAATACAGGCAATCCGGCTTGGAATGGGCGGATGACGAACAAAAGAAAAATCACATAATTGTACGAAAATGAAACAGAAGCATAATGTAACCGCCGAGAAACTCGGCATCGAAATCTCTACCGGTACCTTAGCAGGTTTGGCCAGCGGAGCCGTAACCATATCTATGGGTGAAACGAATGTTTTCGTTTCCGCCACTGCTGCCGCCACTCTACGGCCAGGTCAGGATTTCTTCCCATTGACAGTTGACTACCGGGAAAAATTCACCGCAGCGGGTCGCTTTCCAGGAGGCTATTTCAAACGCGAAGGAAAACCTACGGAAAAGGAAATTCTCACATCCCGTCTTTGCGACCGACCTCTCCGCCCTCTCTTTCCTAAAGGATTTTTAAATGAGGTTCAGGTAATCGGATATCTTTTGTCAACGGATCAAGTAAATGAAGCCGATGTGCTAATGGTCAATGGTGCCTCTGCAGCAATCATGATTTCTGACATTCCATGGAATGGTCCAATAGGATGCGTACGCCTCGGACAAATCGACGGAGAATTCATAGTCAATCCGACGAACGAGCAAATGTATGACTCCACCCTCGACCTTATCTATGTAGGTAGCGAGAAAGAGATGATGATGATTGAAGGATCTGCTGACCAGATTCCTGAAGATCGTTTCGTTGAAGCCCTCGAGTTTGCGCATGACGCGATCCAAGACATCATAGAAGCCCAAAAGAAACTGGCTGAACTTTGCGGTAAAGCCAAAAAGGAATTCGATCTTGTTAAGGCACCCGATGATGTTCTTGCACTTTGTCGTGAAATAACAGGAAACCGTATGGAAGATGCTATTTTTGCCGATTCCAAACAGGAGCGTCAGTTGGCTGTAGATAAGATCAAGGAAGAAGCAGCCACCGCGTGCGAAGAAAAATTTGGTGAAGATTATGATGAAGACCATGTAAAAATGGCATTTGAAGTGATCCAGGAAGAAGTCTATCGCGAAAACATTCTCGACAAAGGAAAACGCGCAGATGGTCGCGGACCTGCCGATCTTCGTGAAATCACCTGCGAAACTGGTGTACTACCTCGTGTTCATGGTTCTGCAATTTTCACCCGTGGAGAAACGCAGTCGCTTGTTCTAAGCACTTTGGGGACAAGCCGTGACGTGCAGGATCTGGATGGCCTTACCGGCGGACCAACTGCAAAATCTTTCATTCTTCATTATAACTTCCCTCCATTTTCCGTAGGTGAAGCAGGGAGATTTGGTTTTACCGGACGTCGTGAAATTGGTCATGGTGCACTGGCTGAACGCTCCGTTCTTCCCGTACTTCCACCAGAAGATGAATTTCCCTATGCGATTCGCGTAGTTTCCGAGATCATGTCATCCAACGGTTCCACCTCGATGGCAAGTGTCTGTGGTGGCTCGCTCGCATTGATGGACGCCGGCGTTCCTTTGGCTAAACATGTTGCCGGCATTTCAACTGGTCTTGTTACTAAAATGGATGACAATGGAAACATTGAAAAACATGTGGTCCTGACTGACATCATCGGTGCAGAGGATCATTTTGGTGACATGGACTTTAAAGTTTGCGGAACCCGTGACGGCGTCACCGGTTTTCAATTGGATCTTAAGATCCAAGGTCTCCCTTTTGACATAGCGAAGGAAGCCGTCAAACAAGTCACCGAAGCTCGTATGAAGATACTCGGCTCGATGGAAGAAGCTATGCCTACGCACC
This sequence comes from Opitutia bacterium, assembly GCA_002692535.1. Lineage (GTDB taxonomy): Bacteria > Verrucomicrobiota > Verrucomicrobiia > Opitutales > Seribacteraceae > Seribacter. Next base: position 2,044 of record NZKO01000008.1, on the reverse strand, counting down.
GCACACAATTGCGCGAACATGCCCCACGTATTGAATCCGTGCAAATCGATCCGGAAAAAATCGGTGCCTTGATCGGTCCCGGGGGCAAGAATATCCGCCGCATTACTGAGGTCACTGGAGCAAGCATCGATATCGATGAGGATAACAGTGGCAAGGTAAGAATCTACGCCACTGATACCGAATCAATGGAGCGTGCCCTCAATGAAATCGAACTGGTTACGGGAGAGATTGAGGTTGGAAAAATCTATCGTGGTATTGTCCGCGGAGTTAAAGATTTTGGAGCTTTCGTAGAGTGTCTACCAGGCAAAGAAGGCTTGTGTCACATTTCCGAGCTCGCAGATTTCCGCGTCAACAAGACTGATGACATTTGCAAACTCGGAGATGAAATTATCGTTAAATGTATCGGAATAGATGATAAGGGACGGGTAAAACTCAGCCGTCGTGCCGCCATGGAAGAAAATAAGCCTGCGGAAGAAACGGAAAACTCTGGAGAATCATCTGACAAGGAGACTCCCAGTGAAGAGGAAGCTGAACCTGCAATTTCCTGATCCGAGAAAATTTTTAAAACAGAACTTATTGCCAAAGGGGAAGGATTCGCTTAAGCGAAATCCTTCCCCTTTTTATTTATGAATAACAAAAAGCCACTCCTTCTTGCAACTAACGATGACGGAATACACTCGGGATTTCTCATTAACTTGGTTGAGGAACTAGTTAAGGATTTTGAAGTAATTACCTGTGCGCCNGATGGGGAGAGAAGCTGGATAGGTCACGCCATTTCCCGAAATGCGAAACTGATACCNAAGAAAATCAAAGATTACCCGTCCATTGCCTATTCACTTAATGGAACACCTGCTGACTGTGTAAACCTGGCTTGCGGCAATCTGCTTGACCGTTTACCAGATTTAGTTGTGAGCGGGATTAATCTTGGCTACAACATAACCATGCCCATGATTTTATCTTCGGGTACTGTGGGAGCAGCAATGGAAGCAGCACTTTTGGGGCATCGGGCAATCGCCTGCAGTATGTGCCTGCCCAACAATGAATTTGAGGATATTCGAAAGAGCTGTGGCAAAAATATGTCCTCGAAGGTGGAAAAAAGCCTTCGCAACTCTGCAAAAGCTTGTGCGAAATATGCAAAAAATATGGTAGCCTTATCAAAGCCNGGAGGAATTACTGTTCACAACCTTAATTTCCCAGGTGATTATAATGGCAAGGAGGAACCAATTCTTACCTTTGCCGATAACTTAATGCTTGGAAACTTGTTCGAACCTGTCGCCGGAGAAAAACATCACCAACTTGTCTATCGTACGGAATGGCTCGATAATGCGGATGCTGAGATAGGATCAGACTTATGGGCACTAAAGGAAGGAATTCCTTCCGTCTCAAGGCTTGACTTTCATGGTGCCAGCGGAAAATCNTACTTTGAAGTTTAAACCAATTGATCAACCCATATGCTTCACAGAATATTCAAATGGGTNTATGCAAGAAGACGTTCTTCATATGGTGATACATATAGAAAAATAGAAAGAAGATCAAAAGACCGCGACCTTATTCACTACTTCCAAGATTTTGGAGGAGACGGACAAAACAGGACATACTCAAATTGGTTGAGAAAACGCATTATCAAATTTGTAGCATGGGTTTTATTTCTTACATTNGCCATATGGTTTTCTTACCAGAGCTACCTTGGCTTGTTGATATACGAAAACTGAAGCGTATTAGGCTTGCTTGTAATTGAGCAAAAAGTTAGGATATTCNTTTCCACAATATGAAGAAGACTCACAAAGGTATAGCCAAAAGATTCAAGGTAACCGGTACGGGAAAGGTCAAATTCCGCAAACCCGGACAGCGGCACTTGAGGCGCAAGAAAACGACCAAACAAGTGCGTGCAGGAAAACAGGACCAAATTTTGGCTGAAGGTATGGCTCGCCGCGTCATCCGAGCTTTATCCTAAAATTTTCACACCCCATTATCAGGAGATTTCGTCATGCCTAGAGCACGCAATGTACCCGCCACCCGCAAACGCCGAAAAAAAGTCCTTAAA
>NZKO01000007.1 GCA_002692535.1 Opitutia bacterium | reverse complement strand
GTAATACAGCCTTATCATCTCTAAACAAGGGGTTAATCCACGAATCTTTCGCATCTAATTCGTTCTGGCCCTACGACTGGCGTCAGCATGTCGTAATCGACGATTCCAACTTCCAAACCGCAGTTAACCTATGGTTTGACAACCAAGCAGAAGCCAATGCTACCTATGGCCACATCAGCGACTGGAATGTTTCCGCGGTTACGGACATGTCTAATGCGTTTGATGGGAGAACAGCATTTAACGAGGATGTAAGCGGTTGGGATGTTAGCAATGTCACGAAAATGAATCAAATGTTTCGAAATGCTTCCACCTTTAATCAGCCACTGAATGATTGGAACACATCTTCAGTTACTAATGTTTCAGGTATGTTTCATGGAGCAACCGTTTTTAATCAACCTATTGGCAATTGGGATGTTTCTATGGTGTCTCATTTGATTGGAATGTTTAACAGCGCATACGCTTTCAATCAGGAAATTGGCGATTGGAACACTTCCTCCGCTAAGGATATGAGTTACATGTTTGCTAACGCATCATCCTTCAACCAACCGATCGGCAACTGGGATGTAAGTAATGTCACGAACATGAATGATATGTTTCAAACTGCCAGTTCCTTCGATCAACCGATCGGCGACTGGAATGTGACTAATGTCAGGTATATGGCTTACATGTTTAAGAACGCTTCTAGTTTCAATCAACCCATAGGAGATTGGGATGTAAGTAATGTTACTTATATGTCGGGCATGTTTCAGGGGGCCTTGGCTTTCAACCAATACATTGGCGATTGGAACACTTCTGCAGTTACTTCAATGTGGGTTATGTTTTGGGGTGCCAATTCATTTAACCAAAATATCGGCAACTGGAATACAAGTTCACTTGTATCAATAAACGGGATGTTCAAAGACACTTCTGCCTTTAATCAGGATCTGAGTGATTGGAACATATCTTCGAATGTAACACAAATGCAAGCGATGTTTTTAAACGCTGTTGGTCTATCTAATGCAAATAAGGGTAAAATCCACAAATCATTCTCTTCCAATTCGAACTGGCCGTACGACTGGGCAGTCTATGCCAATACCTCACCCCACTCTCTTGCTCTGAATGATTCCAATTTTTCGGAAAATTTACCGGTTGGATCAATCATTGGAACCTTCTCTGCCATTGATCCGGATGAAAATTCCACCGTCGCCTACTCCTTCCATGGTGCGAACAGTACCGATAAGCATGATCTCTTCGATCTGGAAACCAATGGCACACTTTACACTAGAAGCTACTTTGATTACGAAGCCAATGCCTCGAGATACTACTTAGTGGTGCGGGCAACCGATGAATACGGGGCATTCGCGGAAGGAAATTTCACCCTCACTCTCTTGGACGTAAATGAAACCATTGATTTGGATCCTGACCATAACCAAACAGTTCTTTCCACCGATCAAAATACCACAGATCCATCAGTTGACCACAACACCTCCGATACTGGAATGACTGATAACAATTCAACTCTATCCATTGATAACAATGGAACTGTTGTGGAAATCGACCAGAACGGCAGCTCTCCCATNGATCACAATACAACAACCCCAATTCCACTTCCCGTNCCCGAATATTTCCGCCCNNTNGTTCGTACCGGACAGGCAAATGCAATNACCTCTGACTCCGCNATNTTGCTGGGTANAGTATTAGATGACGGGAATGTAACCATTTCCGAACGCGGATTTCTCCTTTCCACCCTGCCCCTCCCACATCCTNACCGGGCAGGTACTCAAAAACTCATTGCCAATGCTAATTCTTCAGAATTTGAGGTCACAGTAAATGANCTCAAACCNAAGAGGAAATACTTCTACCGTGCCTATGCCATCAATGCCGAGGGACTGTCGCTCGGTTCCGTGGAAAGTTTTGNCACACATTCCGATCAAACAGGTCCCCGTTGGATAGATGCCCAATCGGTTACCGATGCCGAAAACTGGTGGAGCAGTCCATGGTTCGGTAATTTCTACGCACCCGACANCAAAGGATGGATCATGCATGAGGATCTCGGCTGGCTCTTTGTCTTCGCCCAACCCGACCGTTCAATCTGGNTATGGAAAGAGGAANTGGGCTGGCTATGGACAAATCGCGANCTCCATCCGTTCTTANACTCAAACAAATCGGGTGGNTGGCTNTTCCANCACGGAGGAACCGATAGCAANATCCTNTTTTACAANTACGGTGACAACCGCTGGCTGATCATCGAAAAATAAGTAAGATTCAACCAGATTTTCCTCACAAACGGGAAAACTTGGTACTTGCGAAAGATGGCTTATGATGTGATCGTAGACGAAGTTATGCGTTTGCACGCAAACATACCGATATCCGGGTCTTTTTTCATTCATTCAAGACTCCTTTTACCTGTTCCATTATGAAAATCAGAAGATTCATTCTCTCCCTAACCTTAACCTTTGGATTTCTTGCTAAAGCACAGAGAAGCCCCCAAGATTCCTGGTATCTGGATCGCACCATACCCTTTTCCGANATTCCCGGTCTGGATAACCCNCATGGAATCACTTTTGCTGAAGACGGAAATATGTATGTCGTTGATCATGGGGGAGACAGGATAACAGTCTGGGACTCAAATGGGAAATTTCTCAATTCGCTTGGAAAGTATGGATCGGGAGAGGGACAGTTTAACAACCCCATAGATCTGGCAATCGGNGGAGGAGAAATTTTTGTGGTAGAGCAGTCAAATCACCGGGTGCAGGTTTTTGACATGAATGGAACCTTTCTGAGAAAATGGGGNGCCCACGGTTCGCAGGCAGGCAATTTCCGTTCTCCTTACTCAATAAGTTTGTCGATGAACGGAAACGGCGTAAATGAAGTCTTTGTCTCAGAATGGGATGGGCACCGTGTTCAGGTATTTGACAAAAATGGTACCTACCGAAGAACCATTGGCAACGGCAGTCATGGCGGAGGGGAAAACCAGTTTGGGTANGCAACCGGAGTGCATGTCGACGGTAACCTTCTCTTTGCATCCTCCAGAAGTTATCAGAAGGTAAAGGTTTTCGATGTCAACGGCACTTACCTGCGATCAATCAGCACCAGCGGATATCCGTATCATGTTGATNCCTATGGTAATTTGCTCGCCGTGACNATGCCTGATCATCACAAGGTTCAGGTATTTGATAAAAATGGTACGCNGCTCACGACAATGGGAGGAATTGCAGGGGCACAGGAGGGGAAATTTTATCATAACTATGGAATCGCATTCAATGACTCAGGAAAAATTCACGTTTCCTGCAGAAACAACCATCGCATTCAATATTTTGAGCATAATGGGACTTATCTTGGTAAGATTGGGAACTACGGTAGTTCCAATGTCGAACCGTACGATTTTGCCGTAACGCAACAGAATACCTATCTCGTTGCGGATACTCAGGGTGACCGCATTTTGGAATTCGATGAAAATGGTTCAGCAGTCCGTGTGTTTGGCTCACGGGGAAATCTGGATGGGCAAATGAATGATCCACGCTCAATCGCCATTCATAATGATGTGATTTACGTTGCAGATTCTTCCAATCACCGGATTCAGGCATTCGACCGTAATGGAACTTTTCTTTTCAAGATCGGAGGAAATGGNAACGGAAACGGCCAGTTTAACCAACCTCAAGGAATTCTTGTATCCCCCGGCACAAATGAAATTTATGTTGCGGACAGATACAATCACAGGATTCAGGTGCTCGATCTGTCCGGAAACTTCTCACGTAAATTTGGTTCTTACGGAAATCTGGAAGGACAGTTTAGTCAACCGGTTGATCTTGCCTTGAATGATGATGGTAGTCTTGCCGTATTGAGCTCCGGTAACAGTCGAGTGATAAACCTTACCCTTTCCGGGCAATACCTTAACCACTGGAATACAAGTGGCGGTTCCATGTACCTTGCAAACCTGAACAATGGTCTCATGGGAATCTCTTGGAACCAATACATAGGAATTTATGAAAACAATGGATACAGGGTAAAGTATTGGAATAAGGGCAGTAGTTATAATTCGAGCATGGTGGGACTGGATGATGGAACAATCCTCGTACTTGACAGGCAGGATGACGAATTCATGAGCTACAAACCCACTTTTCGAACGGTTCGCACGCCCAATTCAAAGGAGATTCCTTTCCCGGAGATTATTTCCGTAAATCAAATGGAGGGAACAAATTACCTCGAAATTACTTACAGAATCAATGATACCGACAGTTCCCACGTTGAAGCGGCNCTACTTGGATTTGTGGATGGAGGAAGTGACTTTTCCAAAATTGTTGTGCCCAACAGTTTTATTGGATCAATTGCCGGAAAGTTGGATAATAATGTTTCGACAAACGTTCAACACACTGTGGTATGGAATGCCGGTGCAGACTGGAGCGTAGGCTTTGGGGAAATCGAAATGGCCGTTCTTGCAAAGGACGATCGCGATCTGCTGAATCTTCATTTCTTAACACTCCCAGNCACAGACACCAATTCCACAGAGTTGGTGATAAACCGTTCACCACTTCANGACAACGANCTACTTCCCCTGTGGTATTGGCACCTCGCCAAAGGAAACTCAAGTGTAGTACATAATCCCCTTGATAATTCCATAAAATTACCTTTTGAGGCGCCCAGTTACGACCCAAACTTTTCACCATCCTCGATTAACAGCCTTGCTCTATGGGTCGATGCAAATGATTCCGCAACCATTACACAAACAAACGGAATCATTTCCGCATGGGCTGATAAAAGTGGAAATGAAAGAAATGCAACAAGTGGGGCNGGGACGCCTGAGATCACANTTGAGGACGGACCCAATGGTTTACCCTTCGTCAAATTTAGGCGGGCAAGCGGAGATGACTATTTGAATGTGGGCGGGGACGGATTTATAGCCAGGCATATGTTCTACGTATGCAGAAGCCCGAATGACAGGTGGAATTACTACGGAGGAATTCTTGGTCATCAAAGCGGAAGAGGCTCAAACTATCTGTTCGAAAGGAATAACTTCACATATCATNANAATCGTTACCCACAAGCGGTCTATAAAAACGGAAGCGAACTTAGTCAAAGCAACGGCTATAACATGTCTCCACTTACCAACTTTATGATTCTGGAAATCGTGGTGGACGATATTTCAACAAATCCCAAAACAAACTATAAGATCGGCAGAAATGATGGATACAGCATGGATATCGATGTTGCTGAAATTCTCGCATTCAACGAAGTTTTGACAAGCGAAAGAGTGCCTGTACTTCAATACCTCAGCAAGAAAACAAATATTGCATTGGGGGGAAGCACTCTTGCCAAAAATACCAATACCACAACTGAGGGCAAAATCTTTCTCCTCGGCCAAATGGGTCTGCGCCAAGCCACAAACGAGGAGGTTACCCGTGCAAAAGAAGGATCGATATCAGGTGCGGTCAATCAGTTTACCCCCACTTTCAAGGTCGGTCCTGATGAACGCCCAAGCAAGGTAAATGAATACGGGTTCGACAGTGCAAGTTCAAACGGATTCTGGGTAGTTCCAAATTAAGACAGTTTCAACCCATTTACGTGCGCTTGGTATTTTAATGAAAATTAGGCTTTNATTCCTCATGATGAAGAAAGGTATAGCCTCATTTGCCNTGTTGCTGCCTGTTTGGTGTTTTGGTGACCTTTCCCTGATTCAGAAATCTGATCCAGCAGGATTATTTTCACAAAGCACGCACTATTTTGACCATAATGACACCTTTCTCACAAGAGCAGTCCCAGAAANAACCGGAAGTTATGCTTTTACCCACTGGGAAATAAATGGGAACAGAACAAGCGTTCCCAATATCTCAGTCGCCTTACAGGTTAGCGGAGAAATTACGGAAAACACTCAGGCTGTAGCCAAGTACAGTGATATTAATTTAGATTCTGACCGAGATGGAATTAAGGACTGGTATGAAATAAGAACCAAAGGGAGTATTAGCTCTCCTATCGGTTTGGATGATGACAATGATTCAATTCCATTTGCTAAAGAATATGAGTTTGGACTAAATCCAAATGCCAAGAATACAATCCATGAGGGTGGCATTTCAATTCGCCGGGCGAGCAAAGTGTTCGTCAATCTTGGGGGNGCACGTAAACTGCAAGTCCAAAGCGATCCAGCCGGTTTGATCGCATCTNCTTCAGCCTATCCAGAGGTGAATTCCACATACAATTCACAAAATCTTAACGGATTACAAAATGGGTATTATTTTTCCCATTGGGAGGTAAATGGCATCCGAAAGTCAGATGCCAGTGGTAAAGGACTTAGCAAAATTTCAGAGATCATGGATCAGGATAAGGAGATTGTTGCCCGTTTCATTAAACAAGATCTTGATTCGGATAATGATAAAATTCCAGATTGGTATGAATGGCACGAATTTGGCACGCTAAATTTAAATAACCAGTCAAATCCCGATGAGGATCTATTTACCCTNGAGAATGAAAGGAAATACGGTCTTAATGGAAATATAGAGGACCGGNTTCAGGAGGGAGGAATATCCATAAGAAGATCAGGACCGACAAAAATGAATCTGGGAGGTGGAAGTTTTGTAAAGATCACGAGTGATCCTCCCGGAATGGTAAACTCAGCTTTTCTGCTGCAGGAAAAGAATTCCACNTACCAGTCACCTTCATTNAACGGAAAAAACGGAAATTTTGTATTTTCTCACTGGGAAATCAACGGGATTAGGCAGGCAGGTCCTTCTGGAATCGCATTGAGTCGCGTTATCGAAAGACTCGACACAGACAAAACAATCACTGCAAAATACTTTGAAGAATCCATCGACATTGATGAAGATGGAATTCTTGATGCTTACGANATGCAACAATTTGGGGGTCTCGCNCTNTCGGGAAACTCTGATCCCGATAACGACGGTTTCGACAACTATCAGGAAATAAATTTTGGTCTCAGTCCGATAATTCATGACCGCTTGCTTGAGGGTGGAATTTCTTTGCGAAGGGCCAAAATGGTCAACTATGCGACTGATGTTGTGACAATAATTGACTCGGATGGAGATGGTTTATCTGATCAAGAAGAAGCGACCCTCGGTTCCAACATAAATCTAACGGATACGGATGGAGATGGGTACTCCGACCACCAAGAATACCTGGCGGGATCCAATCTCACCAATGCAAATTCATTTCCGAACCAATCACCCAATGCCATACACCTTTCGAATGATGAAGTTCTGGAAAACAAGCCTATCGGCACAATTGTCGGTAGTTTTTCAGTTTCCGATCCGAATCCCCAATCCGTTCACCAAATTAAGCTACTTGAGCAAAATAACTCAGAATCCCAGACACCTTTTTTTATAGATGAAAATAATACCTTAAGAACGGGCACCATGTTTGATTTTGAAAAAAATCAAAGTTTCGAGATATCTGTTTTGGCCGTTGATGAAGGAAATCTCTCAATGCAGAAATCTTTCACTATTAAAATAACAAACTTAGTCGAAGACTTGGATGAAGATGGAATCGAAGATGCTTTTGATAATGACATTGATGGGGACGGGTTTTCCAATGAGGAAGAAATTTCATATGGATCTGATCCTGGTGATCCAAATTCGATCGCAAACTCTCCCCCTGCAAATATAACTTTAAGCAATCATATAATTTATGAGAACCAATCGCCAGGTTCATTAATCGGAAAGGTTTCTGCAGATGATTCCGATGCGAATACAACTTTAAGATTCTCGATTTTTGATCATAACGGTTCCAATGCCATCAATTCCACATATTTCATAATTGACCCAAATGGAAGTGTCCGATCCTCAATTGTATTTGATTATGAGGAGAAGTCTAAATATGAAATCCTCATAGTTGCATTGGACGATTATAACGCATCAAGTGAATCAAACTTTACAATTCAAATATCCAATGAGATCGAGGACTTAGATCAGGATGGCATTGAAGATGCCTTAGACACTGACATTGATGGGGATGGATTTTCCAATGATCAGGAGACTGCCAACGGTTCAAATCCAAATGATGCGAAATCGGTTCCAAATTCGCCACCCACCCAAATAGTACTGATCAATGCGAACTTATCGGAAAATCTTCCGATAGGGACAGTTGTTGGAAACTTTATCGGATTTGACCCAGATCCAGATTCGTCTCTTTCATACCTTCTCGCTGATGGGAATGGTTCCACCAACAACTGGCAGTTTAAGTTGGATAAAAATGGGACTTTGATCACTAAATTCACCTTTGATTATGAAAGCCAGTCTAGTGTTTCCCTGCGGGTCAGATTAAGTGATGAATCTAATGAATCCATGGAAAAAGCATTCACACTTGAGGTTGTTGATGTATTTGAGGAAAAATATGACAAACTACCCTTGGTCATAACTCAGAAAGCAAGTGAAAGAGATAATTCAGAAATTCAACTCAAAGGTGAAATCATTAAGACGGGTGATTTCAAAATCAGGGAAGTTGGCTTTGTTTTGCTTAACGCCGAGAGTGATCAATCAAGGATGTTGGTTGCAGACTTGAATCGATCAAATATGAAATTCGGAATGGTGATCAATGAATTTGCTTTTGGGAAAAACAATCATTTTCAGGCGTATGCAAAAACCGAATTTGGAACATCCTACGGGAGCATTAAAACCTTCAAGTTAGATTACAAAAATCAAAAGGACTTGTGGTGGAGTGGTTTGTCGGATTTCACAGTGAACGGATGGATTACCGAATCTTGGATGGGGACCCTTTTACCTTACGAAAATCAATGGGCATTCCATCAGAGGTTGGAATGGGTGTATCTCCGGGGCGACGGAAAAAATGGATTTTGGATTTGGAAGGAGAATTTTGGATGGTTATGGAGCAACCCATCGAGTTGGCCATTTATGTGGTCTCACCAATCATCAAACTGGTTCTACCTACTACCCCAAAGCTCCTCCTATCTGTTATACGATTACTCAACCGAGACTTTAAGGTAGGCTTTCTTCATTCAGGTTGATCCCAAAATCTGTATGGGTCATTTAACCGCTTCATTTCACTTAGAAGCAATTTTTCCATCTCCATGAGTTTAACTGAAAATTTTGGTTTACCTGCTAGGTTGACTTGATTTTTTGAAGGCGTGTTTCCAGTTTTTGAAATTACATCCTCTTGATGATGTTCAGCCAACAATTCCTCGGGGTTTTCCTTCAGATTAAATAGTTGGGTCTTACGGACGGACCCATCCATAGTGTCATATTTGATGAGTTTCCATTCCCCTTTTCGGACAGAACGCATGCCTGGCTTGGTGCCACCGCAATAGGCTCCATATAAGACATTACGAATCTGCTGAGTTTTTCCCATAAGCACAGGTTTCACGCTTTTTCCCTGAACAGTCGCAGGTATATCAATCCCGGCGAGATCACATAAAGTTGGCAAAATATCGAGCAAGTAATTGTTTCCCTTCGCACGGGTACCAGGTTTTATACCCGGACCGCTAACTATGAAAGGCACACGCCAAGAATGTTCATACAAGTTTTGTTTGCCCATGAGACCGTGGCGACCAACGGCAATGCCATGATCAGCCGTATAAATAACATAAGTATTCTTCAGCTCTCCCATCATTTTCAATTTCTCAATGACCAGTCCAACCTGGTCGTCAATATTCTCAATGCAGGCGTATTCGCGGCCAAGTTCATTTCTTACTGTTGCCTCAGTTCGGGAAGTCATCACGCCTGGCACCCGCACTTCATCACGCAAATTAGGATGGCCATCCGGAAAGGGATGTTTGGGCAACCACGATACAGGTACCCGAGGAGCTCTATCACTGACCTTGAAAGGTGGGGACTTTACATTTTCGACCCCATACTTTTTGTTTAAATCATCACGACCCCAACGCTCGTCATGGGGATGGGAAAATCCAAAATAGGCGAGAAAAGGTTTTTTCTTCTTTTGCTTCGCCCGTCCCTCAAGATAATCAAGCAGTTGCCTGCCGTGCCATTGACTACCATCTTCCTCGCCAGCTTTTCGGGCAGTCTTATCACGCACAATTTGAAAAAGCTCATTCGCCTGCGAGTAACTGTTTCCCTTCTTGCAGGTACGAAAGGTTTCGTATCCGGCACCGTTAAATACTGCTGGCAGAGTATTATTTAAAATGTCCTGACCACTGGTTTTACCCTCCTCTTTTTTCAAATGCTTTTTTCCCCTCGGTGGAAGATGCCAGAGAGTGCGACCGGACATGATCATGGTACGAGAGGGAGAACAGACCGCACCGCTCATGGATCCCATATGGTAACTCTGATCAAGGACAATTCCGGAAGATGCGAGCTTATCGAGATTCGGAGTATCACAGACTTTATTGCCATAACAGGAAAGGGTGTGCGGTGCCTGATCATCCGTAACAATAAGCAAGATATTTGGACGATCTGCTAAGCAAAGAGAGAAGGTGGCAAGAAGAGCAATGATATTTTTAAGCATGCACTAAGAATTGTCGAATGAAGCACAACCGTCAACCCGATGCTTGGAGGAAAAGAAAAGTTAACCTTCGAACTACCAGGGGAGAATGCCCTGAGCATGCAAAGCATGGCCCAACCAAAGGATGAGGATGAGGTACAAACCGCACCATGCCTTGGTAGAAGGAAAATGCTTAAATATGGAAGGGCATGCCTCCCGGTACCAGTCATGGTAGAACCAGGCAACCGTATTGGCGAAAGCACAATCCGCTGCCAAGAGGTACCAAAAAAAAGCCTGAAAATTAAAATCCATCAGCATATAAAAGGATTCTAATCAAAAACCACGGTTTTATTACCGTAGTCAAGCACTCGGTTTTGAAGATGCCTTCGTACCGCACGGGAAAGAACAAGTTTTTCGAGATCCCTCCCCTTCTCGATAAGATCACTGGGACCGTGACGGTGACTGACACGGGCGACATCCTGTTCGATGATCGGGCCTTCATCCAAGTCTTCAGTGACGTAATGGGCAGTTGCTCCAATCAGCTTAACTCCCCTTTGATATGCCTGATGATAGGGTTTGGCGCCTGCAAAAGAAGGTAAGAAGGAATGATGGATGTTAATGACCGGACAACCAACTTGTTCTAGAAATTCGGAACTCAAAATCTGCATATAGCGTGCAAGAATTACCAACTCAACATCATGACTGGACAACCATTTGAGCTGTTCCCTTTCAATTTCCTGCTTCGATTCCTTCGAGACAGGCAAGTGCAAATAATTCAAGTTATAGCCATGGGCTGCAGATCCTAAATTCTCGTGATTTGAAAGAACTCCAGCGATATTTGCATTCCATTCGCCCGATCTGACTCGAAGGACCAGATCATGAAAGCAATGATCGGCTTTTGACACCATGATTGCGATTCTGGGACAGTCTTCACTCAGAGCAATACGAACCTTCATTCCGAGATCCTTATTTGCAAATGTGGAAAAATCATCGGACTCAGAGCGGAGATCATTAGATTTCTGGGGAGTCCATTCGACCCTTTGAAAGAAAATGTTTTCCTGCCGGTCGAGGTGTTGGTCTGCATGTAAGACATTACCTCCATGATCGTGAATCCAACCTGCGACCTTTGCAACAATACCTGGCTGATCAGGTCCATGCAAAAGAGCGATGATCGAGCGTTCCATATCCGGTTCTTATTCGGTCTTCGCGTAATCCTGTAGTGATCGGACCGAGAACTTCCGGTCTTTTAGAGAACGGATACCTTCCAATGCGGCATGAGCGGAACCCAAAGTGGTAATTACCGGCACGCTGTGAGCAACTGCTTCCTGCCGTATGCCATTCTCATCGCGACGAGGAATCAATCCCAGTGGAGTATTGATTACAAGTTGTACTTTCCCGTTTTTGATGAGATCTGCAACATTTGGACGGCCCTCACTTATGCGAAGAGTGCTTTCTGCCTTGATTCCATTTTCATTAAGAAATTTCGCAGTTCCTTCCGTCGAGGTAAATGAAAAGCCAAGCTCTGCCAAGCCTTTGGCAATTTCAAGAGCATTGGATTTGTCTGAATCCTTGACACTGAGAAATACGTTTCCTTCCATGGGAAGGGATGGCTTGGCCGCCATTTGCGTCTTGGCAAAAGCCATACCAAAATCCTTGTCCTGCCCCATCACCTCACCGGTACTACGCATCTCAGGAGTTAAAACTATAGAGGATCCCGGAAATTTATTGAATGGAAAAACTGACTCTTTGATAGCCCAACGATTCGGCAATATCTCCTCGGTAAAACCAAGATCTTTTAATTTGGCCCCAGCCATGACCTTGGCACCCAACTTTGCGAGAGGGACACCAATCGCCTTGCTTACAAATGGAACTGTGCGGGAAGCACGAGGATTCACTTCGATCAGGAACAATTCCCCATCCTTGATGGCATATTGAACATTCATCAACCCAATAACTTTCAAGGCTTTCGCCAGAGCATGAGTGGCTTCCCTGACTTCATCAATCATATCTACATCAAGATCATGTGGTGGAAGAACCATCGCCGCATCTCCACTGTGAACACCGGCAAATTCAATGTGCTGAAGCATTCCTCCGACTACGGTGGTTTCGCCATCGGAAATGCAGTCAACATCCAACTCAATTGCCTCTTCCAAAAACTTATCCAGCAGCACCGGTTTGCCGGGAGCAACTGCAAACGCCTCATTCACAACTCCATTTAATTCATCCTCGTCATAAACAATGAACATTCCCCTACCACCAAGAACGAAGGATGGACGAAGAAGTATCGGATAGCCAAGTCGTTCGGCTTTTTCGGATGCCTCTTCCGGTTTCATGGCAATGTCATTCGACGGTTGCTTCAGCCCAAGTTCGTCAAGAATTGCCTTAAATTTCTCACGGTCCTCAGCCGCATCAATACTTTCCGGGGAGGTACCTATGACATTAACCCCGGCTTCCTGTAGTCCAGTAGCCAGATTTAATGGAGTCTGCCCGCCATACTGCACGATGGCACCATCACATTTTTCCTGATGGTAAATCTCCAAAACATCCTCCAAGGTAAGTGGCTCGAAATATAATCGGTCCGAAACGTCATAATCGGTTGAAACGGTTTCGGGATTGGAATTAACCATGACCGTTTCAAAACCTGCTTCCCTTAGAGCAAAAGATGCATGCACACAGCAATAATCGAATTCAATGCCCTGCCCAATCCGATTAGGACCACCTCCAAGTATCATGATTTTTTTCTTTTCGGATAACTGCATTTCATTCTCATCCCCATAGGAAGAATAATAATATGGGGTATATGCTTCAAATTCAGCAGCACAGGTATCAACCAATCGATAGGTGGTATGAATACCAAGTTTCTCTCGCTTGGCACGAACCTCTGCAGATTCGCAGTTCCAAAAATCAGCCAACTGGCGGTCCGAAAAGCCCGCTTCCTTCGACTGTCGCATAGATTCATAGTCAACCGATTCCAGTGACATACGGGAGATTTCCTTACCAATTAGGTAGAGCTCTTCAAGTTGGGAAACAAACCATGGATCTATCCCTGACTGTTCCGAGATCTGTTCGGCGGTAAATCCTTCCTCAAATGCCTTGTACAGATATTGTGGGCGCTCTGCTGATGGTCGTTTCACTCCCGCACGAATTGCGGACTTGTCCAGATCCTGGTTAGCGAGTTTTCCCGATTCAAATCCTTTCAAGCCAATTTCGAGGGAACGCATTGCCTTTTGAAAAGATTCCTTGAAGGTACGACCGATGGCCATTGCTTCTCCAACAGACTTCATTGCGGAGGTTAAGGTCGAATCCGTGTCGGGGAATTTCTCGAATGTAAAACGGGGAACCTTGGTAACAACGTAATCAATCGATGGCTCGAAACATGCGGGTGTTTCCTTGGTAACATCATTTTGCAACTCATCCAAGGAGTAACCGACAGCCAATTTGGCGGCGAATTTGGCGATTGGGAAACCAGTGGCTTTTGATGCAAGGGCTGAACTGCGTGAAACCCGTGGGTTCATCTCGATCACAACCATTCTCCCATTTTCCGGGTTGGTGGAAAACTGGATATTACTGCCACCTGTCTCAACACCAATTTCACGGATACAGGCAAAGGATGCATCCCTCATCAGCTGATATTCCTTGTCGGATAGAGTCATGGCGGGAGCGATGGTAATGGAATCACCGGTATGGACACCCATGGGGTCAAAATTTTCAATGGAACAAATCACCACGCACTGATCCTTATAATCACGCATCACCTCCATCTCATATTCCTTCCAACCGAGAAGACACTCCTCCATCAGCACTTGGCTAATGGGAGAGGCTTCCAAACCTTGCCTCATCATTTGATCGAACTCCTCCCGATTATAGGCGATGCCCCCACCGGTGCCACCAAGGGTATAAGCGGGACGTAATATAATAGGAAAGTCTCCCAATTCATCGAGATGGGATTGCGCTTCTTCGAGAGAATTAACCGAGAACGAACGGGCGACATCCAAACCAATATCTAGCATGGCCTGTTTGAAAAGCTCGCGATCCTCACCCTTTTTTATGGCCTCCGGTTTGGCCCCTATCATCTCCACCTCGTTAGCTTTAAGAACTCCCTTCTCAAAAAGCTCCAATGAAAGATTCAAGCCGGTCTGTCCGCCAAGGGTTGGTAACAGCGCATCAGGTTTTTCTTTCTCGATAATTTTAGTGACACTTTCCACAGTGAGCGGTTCGACATAGGTGGCATCCGCAAATTCCGGGTCCGTCATAATCGTTGCCGGATTGCTGTTTACAAGAGAAACACGATAACCTTCTTCTCGAAGGGCTTTACAGGCTTGGGCACCACTGTAATCAAATTCACAGGCTTGCCCGATAATAATCGGGCCGGAACCGATTATCAATATGTGCTCGATATCTTGTCTTCTAGGCATGGAATAATTGTTATTTAATTGTCTTTCAAAAAAAAGGCTCCCTCGGGAGCCTTAAGAAAATATTTGAATTATTTCAATTTGAGCGGAACGGNCTTAGGAGCTTGCCTTGTCAACACAGTTGCCACAACAGAAAGCCACAAGCACCTTCTTTTTGGCTGCTTTACCTGAGAAAGGACACTTTTTGTTACCTGCTTTCACTTTCTTGACCAGAGCTTTAACGTCTGAAGATGCTTTTTTTACGCAATTATTACAGCAAACNTTAAAGGTTAGAACCTTATCGGCTTTTNCTGNCTTGCCGGAGAAAGGGCATTCCCCATTTACAGGCTCTGCTTTCTTGGCAGCAAATGAAAAGATCGAGATTGCAATAATCCCTGCAAGAGTNAGAAGTTTTTGAAGAGAAATTTTCATGTACTTGGTATTATCTTTTGTAATTCGGAACCTCAAGCACTAATCATTCACAATTTACTATGCTATGGGTGGAAGATCTCCTCCTCCGACCACTTCTGCAAGTGCAGGCTTGATTGGCTCGCTTCCAGCAATCAATTCAATAGTCTTACCAACGGTCATGAAATTACGCAATGTCTCGATAATCGCGGATGCCAAATCTTCCCTCGGAAGATANCCATGCTGAGAAAGCCTCTCAGAAGCTTTTATTCTGCCAGTCCCTTTTTCATCAATCAAAGTCCCTGGAGCCAAAATGGTGTAATCGAGCTTAGATGAACGCAATCTTGCATCAGCCACGCCTTTCGCCCGCAAATAGTGTTGAATCCGTTCAGATTGGCTGTTCGGGTCTGCACCAATCGCACTGATCATTACAAATCGTTTCACACTTTGCTTCTCGCAATCATCCATTAAGCGGATTGCTGCATTCTGATCAACATCCGTAGTTTTATCGAGACCCGTTTTCGAACCTGAGCCTGCAGTGAAAACGACAGCATCCAATCCGGGAAGAAAATTGGATACCCCTTCTTCCAAATCACCAGTCACAGCCGGCACTCCAATCGCAGTAAACTTAGTTTGTTGGCGATTATCCCGAATGAGGGCTACAGGAGAGAAATCTTGCGCACTCCACAGTTTTCCGCACAACAACGTGCCTACCTTGCCGTTTGCGCCAACAATAAGTACCTTCATTTATGCTTTGCTACTTCCAACATNAGGATATGGCAAGGACTAGCTTCCACTTGGGCGAATTTGTTCGTCGATTGTTTCAGATTCTTGTATGGGTAATCTTTCGACAATAGATAATGACTGTTCGCACAAGAATTGCCCCTTCNCCTACNGGAGCACCCCATGTNGGGACTGCTTACATGGCTCTTTTCAACCTTGCTTTTGCGAAAAAACATGGCGGNAAGATGATCCTTCGCATTGAGGATACGGATCAAAGTCGTTCGTCGAAAAAATCGGAAGATGCCATTTTATCNTCTTTGAATTGGTTGGGCCTTCATTGGGATGAAGGCCCAGACTGCGGAGGAGATTTTGGTCCTTACCGCCAAAGTGAGCGCCTTAACTTATATAAAGAGGCGATCAAGAAACTCGTGGATGCAGGTTATGCGTACCCCTGTTTTTGTACTGCTGAGCGCCTGACTGAACTCCGTAAAAAACAGGTGGAAAACAAAGAGACTCCGCGCTATGACGGTCACTGTCTAAATCTCAGCGAAGAGGAAATTGAAAAGAAAATCAAGGCAGGAGAAAAATATGTTTATCGTCTCAAAGTTCCAGACGACGGAGTTTGCCGCTTCAATGATGAATTAAGGGGAGATGTCCAGTTTGACTGGAAGCAGATCGATCATCAAATCATACAAAAGTCGGATGGTTTCCCAACCTATCATCTGGCCAGTATAGTAGACGACCATCACATGGGGATCACCCATGTCATTCGAGGTGAGGAGTGGATAAACAGTACGCCCAAACATATCTTGCTCTATGAGGGTTTAGGGTGGGAACCTCCAGTTTTCGCACACTTACCGCTTCTTCGAAATCCCGATAAGTCGAAACTTTCCAAACGCAAGAACCCAACCAGCATTGACTACTACAAGGATGTTGGATTCCTTCCGGAAGCAGTCGTAAACTATCTCGGAATGATGGGGTATACCCTCCCAGACCAGAGAGAGATTTTTGATATCAATGAAATGAGCGAAANCTTCGATATTAAGCGAATGAGTCTTGGTGGGCCCATTTTTGACATCAAGAAATTAAAATGGCTGAATGGCCGATATNTGCGAGAAAAACTAACTCCAGAAGAGATTCTCCAGAGAATGATCGAATGGAAAGCCAACCCTGATTTCTTTGCAAAAATACTTCCATTCGCATTAAAAAGGCTGGAAACCCTCTCCGATTTTTTCCCACTGGCTCAGTTTTTGTTAAATGAAACCCCTGAATATTCTCCGGAATCATTAACAGAGAAAATGGAGGGAGGAGACGTTGCCAAACTGCTTAAGATTGCAGAATGGGAAATGGAAAAGACTTCAAAATGGAANCGTGATGAACTCTCCTCTCTGTTCCAGAGAATTGCGGAAGTTGAGGAAATAAAGTTAAAGCAGATTCTTTCACCATTTTTTACTGCNATAACTGGAAGTAATGTTTCCCTGCCTCTGTTTGACAGCCTCGAACTTCTTGGACCTGATCTTGTCCGCACACGGATCCGCAACGCATTGGAAAAACTTTCCAAGGAAGGAGTTGGCTTAAGCAAAAAAGGTCTTAAAAAATTGGAAAAGGAATACATTCACAAATATGGAAACCTTATTGATTAACTCACAAATTAGGCATGGAAGAAAAAGATTCTGAAAAACATCTGGATTTCATCCGTACACACATTTCNGAGGATGTAGCCAATGAAAAGAATGAAGGACGTGTGCATACAAGGTTCCCTCCTGAACCCAATGGGTACCTTCACTTGGGTCATGCCAAGAGTATCTGTCTAAATTTTGGGATCGCCAAGGAATTTAACGGTTTGTGTAACCTAAGGTTGGATGACACCAATCCAACTGCAGAAAAAGTGGAATATGCCCAAGCCATTCAANAAGATGTTAAGTGGCTTGGATTTGACTGGGAAGAACGTCTTTTTCACGCGTCTGATTATTTTGAACAACTTTATCAATGGGCTATTCAGCTGATTAAAGAAGGAAAAGCCTTCGTTTGTGATCTAGCTTTTGAGGATTTGCGAAAGTATCGGGGCACGCTCACCGAGCCTGGACAAAACAGTCCTTACCGCAATCGATCCGTCGAAGAGAATCTGGATCTTTTCGAACGAATGAAAGAAGGAGAATTTGAGGAAGGAACGAAAACTCTACGGGCAAAAATAGACATGGGNTCACCCAATCTGAATCTGAGGGATCCTGTCATTTATCGTATACTCTTTAAGGAGCATCCGGAAACTGGAGATAAGTGGAAAATCTACCCATCCTATGATTATGCTCATGGACAATCCGATTCTCTTGAGGGAATTACTCACTCTCTGTGCACTTTNGAATTCGAACATCACCGACCCCTTTATGATTGGTTTTGTGAAAACCTAAAAATCCATCACCCTCAGCAAATTGAATTCGCCCGCTTGAATTTAAACTTCACTGTCATGAGCAAAAGAAAAATGCTTAGACTCGTAGATGAAGGACATGTGGACGGATGGAATGATCCACGTATGCCAACGCTAAGCGGCATGCGTAGAAGAGGCTATACACCAGCATCTATAAGAGCTTTTTGCGAACGNGTGGGTCTGGCCAAAAGAGAAAACGTTATTGAAATGGAATTGCTGGAATTCTGCCTTAGGGAAGATTTGAATAAATGCGCTCAGCGGAGACTTGGAGTGCTCGATCCTCTTAAAGTTACCATTTCAAATTATCCGGAAGGACAGATAGAGAAACTCGATGCGGTCAACAACCCGGAGGATGAAAACGCTGGGACACGCCAAATTTCCTTCTCCAACACTGTCTACATAGACCGCAATGACTTCATGGAAGATCCTCCAAAAAAATACTTCCGTATGGCGATAGGGAAAGAGGTTCGTTTGAAATATGCCTATTACGTGACCTGTCGGGAAGTAATTAAAGACAAGGAAGGAGTAATTACTGAGATAATTTGTGAATACGATCCTGAAAGCAGAGGAGGTGGCACTGCCGATGAGCGTAAAGTGAAAGGCACCATCCAATGGGTTGATTCCACTTCTGCGATTAATCCGGAAATTCGCTTGTATGATCGTCTATTCAAGGTTCCAAACCCCGAAGAGGTTGAAGAAGGACAAGACTATATCAGCAATTTAAACCCTGAATCCCTCACTTCGCTTCCCAACGCATTAGTTGAAAAGAGTGTTGCGGGAATGAATCCGGGNCAACCTTTCCAACTTGAACGAGTTGGATATTTCACTGTCGATTCAAAAGCTCAGCAAGATGGTAATCTTGTGCTAAACCGAAGCGTGGCCATGCGTGACAGCTGGGCCAAGAAGCATTCCAGGTAAGAATAGCTCCAAATGCCAAAAGCAAGGATTCATGCTTGCCATCAGTCGATCTTTTGAGATCATAAAGAAAATTTGTTACCCCAAAAGTATCAATTAATCAGCCCAATATAATATGAGTAATCAAGATTCTGAACCGGATATGAAATTATTTTGGGGGTGCTTTATCGCCCTCATAACGACGGCTTTTGCTTTCATCACAAGAGCTTTCCTGGTAAATGCCGCCCCTTTCTGGCCAAGCACTTTCGGGTTGGACCAAGTTCAGGCACAGGAACTCTTCGGAGCCGGAATCTGGCCATTCGCAATCAGTATCATTGTTTTTAGTCTGATAATCGATAACATCGGTTACCGNGCAGCTATGATCTTTAGTTTTGTGTGCTATGCACTCTACGCACTTCTAGCCTTTCAGGCATACGGTGTGGTGATGGCAGAAGGTTTGGAGGGAGATAAACTGACAGCTGCNCAATTAGAGGCATACAGTCTCCTCTACTGGGGCTCAGTTATCTTAGGTTTAGGTAACGGTACAGTTGAAGCATTTATTAATCCTGTCGTTGCCACCATGTTCAAAAAGGATAAAACCAAATGGCTCAACATTTTGCACGCCGGATGGCCTGGTGGCTTGGTAATAGGGGGAGTTCTCACCATACTTCTAGGTGCACAAGCAGCTGAAGACTGGAGAATCCTCATTTATCTTATCGCAATTCCTGCTGTTGTTTACCTTATCATGCTGATCAAGGTTGAATTCCCTGTGAATGAGCGTGTGGAATCTGGAACTTCCTACAAGGAAATGCTGGCTGAATTTGGTGCCATTGGAGCTCTTATCGCTGGATATCTAATCTTCAGGCAATTGGGAATGGTTTTTGGTTGGTCTGACAATGCGGTTTTTGGACTTACAGCAGCTGCNACNNTTGGTTACGGTCTATATTGCAAGTCTTTAGGGCGTCCATTGTTGATTTTTATGTGTATTATCATGATACCTCTAGCGACCACTGAATTAGGAACTGATGGTGCGATTTCTGGACTTATGGAAGAGCCCATGAAGGAAGCTGGCTACAACGGGCTTTGGGTTCTCATTTACACATCTGCCATCATGATGGTTCTCCGGTTTTGGTTTGCCGGGCCAATCGTTGAAAAGCTCGGGCCTCTTGGACTCTTGGCAACATCAGCCGTATTGGCAATTGTTGGGCTTTATCTACTCAGCACCGCTTCAGGTCTTACGGCCATCTTCATCTTTGCCACACTTTACGGTTTTGGAAAGACCTTCTTTTGGCCAACTACCCTTGGAGTAGTCTCCGAGCAATGCCCCAAAGGCGGTGCATTAACCCTCAATGCCATAGCAGGTATTGGAATGCTTGCAGTGGGTATCTTAGGTGGTCCGGTCATAGGAAAAATGACTGAAGATTCTATCAAAGTTTCAGTGGAAGAGGCAACCTCCGCCGAAACTTACGANGCTATTTCAAACGACAGTACCTATTTCCTCGGCGACTACACCGCAGTAGACGCCGGCAAGATTGGTGATCTGCCCGTGGAAGATCAAGCCAAGGTANAAGAAAGTATCCAAACCGGAAAGCAGGGATCTCTTGCCAGTGTGGCAATCTTCCCTGTCTTTATGTTGGCCTGTTACATCGCCTTGATTTTTTACTTTAGGGGTAAAGGAGGTTACAAGCCTGTAGAGATCTAAGAAGTCCCTCAAATTCTCTTTACAAAAAAAGCCATATCCTTTGGGATGTGGCTTTTTTGTAAGAAGATAACTCCCGGTAAATAATTTAAGTTACAACCCTGAACCAAATAAGAAAACACCATGGCTAAGAAAAAACCATTGCGCATCGGATTAATCGGTTACGGCTTTATGGGCCGCACCCACTCGAACGCCTTCCGTAAAGTTCCCAATTTCTTTCCGGAATTAAAATACGAACCACAACTTGCAGCGGTATGTGCCAGAAATAAGGAACGGGCTGNAGATTTTGCAGATCAATGGGGATACGAATCAGTGGAAACCGATTGGAAGAAATTAGTTGCACGTGACGATATTGATGTAATCGACATTGCTGCTCCCAATAATGTTCACCATGAAATTGCCATTGCTGCCGCCAAAGCCGGTAAGGCAATACTTTGCGAAAAACCACTCGCTCTAAATTGTAANGAAGGCGAGGAAATGGTGCGTGAAGTGGAAAAGGCAGGCGTTGCCAATATGGTTTGGTATAACTACCGCCGTATTCCTGCAGTAACCATGGCCAAGGAGATGATTGATGAGGGTCGCTTGGGTAAGGTTTATCACTATCGGTCTAACTTCCTTCAGGATTGGACCATCAGCACCGATCTTCCTCAGGGAGGAGAAGGGTTATGGAGGCTTGATGCCAAAGTGGCTGGTAGTGGGGTAACAGGCGATCTTCTCGCACACTGCATTGATACGGCTATCTGGCTGAACGGGCCGATTGTTGAAGTCAATGCAATGACCGAGACCTTCATCAAAGAGCGAGTGCATACGGCAACAGGTAAGAAACAAAAGGTAACCATTGACGACGCCTGTGCGTTTCTTGCCAAGTTTGCAAACGGATCACTGGCAATTTTTGAATCTACCCGTTACGCACGGGGACACAAAGCCCTCTACACATTCGAAATCAATGGTGCGGACGGTTCGCTTTTCTGGGACCTCCATGATCTTCATCGTCTCGACTACTTTGAATATGACAAGGAAGATCCTAAAACTCGTGGATGGCGTTCNATTCATGTTACAGATGGAGGAGAGCATCCATACATGGACAAATGGTGGGTACCAGGTTTGAATATCGGCTATGAACANAGTTTCATCAATCAGTTTGCAGACTTTGTTGCCGGATATGGCTCGCGTAAGAAACGACCTCTGCGTCCTGATTTTCGTGACGCTTTGGAAACTCAATATATCTGTGAAGCCGTTCTAGATTCGGCCAAGACCGGACGGTGGAAAAAAGTTGGAAAAATTCGCTCCAAGGCCAAGTAATTTTAGGTTTTCAGAAAATCTCAAAGCAGAGAAAGGAGTCAGGAAGATTTCCTGCCTCCTTTTTCTTTTTCAAAGCAAACATTTCGGCTTGCAGAGAATTGTATCGTTGAGAACATTACATTCATGAAATCAATCCTTTCGATCTTCTTACTTTTAGCTTCTTCTAATTTCTTGTTCCTGGATGCCGGAGATTGGCCAAGTTGGCGTGGTGAATCAAGAGATGACATTTCCATGGAAAAAGGTCTTCTTAAGAAATGGCCAACAAATGGTCCAAAAAAACTCTGGATGACTAATGACGGCGGCCTCGGTTACGCCGGATTTTCCATTTCAAATGGAGCCCTTTACACCATGGGTGCATTTGGCGGAAAAGAAAAACTTATCGCTTATCGAGCAGTTTCAAAATCAAGCCAAAATCAAAGAGTTTGGGATCTCGATGTCGGAGAACTTTTGACCAATGGATGGGGAGACGGACCTCGTACGACTCCTACAGTTGCAAATGGAAAAGTCTACGCATTAGGGGGGAAAGGTAATTTGGTATGTGCCGATGCCAGAACAGGAAAAAAGAATTGGGAAGTTCATATGGTAAGAGATCTTGGCGGAAAAGTGCCAGGTTGGGGGTACACTGAATCCGTGTTGGTGGATCAAGGTCGGGTTATCTGCACCCCAGGTGGCAACAGTGGTGCCTTAACAGCCCTCGATGCAAACACTGGCGAAGTTCTCTGGCGTTCAAAACAATTTACTGAGCCTGCTCAGTATTCCTCACCAATAGCAATTAACCATGGAGGGAAGCGTCAATATGTGCAACTGGTTATGAAAAAACTGGTCGGCGTTGATGCGAAAAATGGAAACTTGGTTTGGTCCTCGGATTGGCCCGGAAAGGTAGCGGTAATTCCCACACCCGTCTACAGTGACGGACATGTTTACATTTCTTCAGGTTATGGAATTGGATGTAAGCTAGTGAAATTAACCTCCACAGGTGCCAAAGACGTTTACGACAACAAAATCATGAAGAACCATCATGGCGGAGTTATCAAAATTGGAGAACACCTATACGGCTATTCAGACGGCTACGGCTGGGTCTGCCAAGACTTCAAGACAGGCGAATTGGTATGGAATGAGAAAAAAGCACTGGGTAAAGGTGCTATTGCCTACGCAGACGGTCATTTTTATTGTCTTGGAGAAGGAGACGGACGAGTCGTTCTAATCGAAGCAACTCCAAAGGGTTGGACACCCAAGGGGGANTTCACCATTACGCCTCAAACCAAGCAAAGGAATCCGAAGGGGAAAGTCTGGACTCATCCGGTCATTTCAAACGGCAAACTTTACCTTAGGGATCAGGAACTTATTTTCTGCTATGATATAAGCGGGTAATTTAACATGCCCGAAAAAATAAGTTAGAACCAAGGTATATTGGTTTCAAATTATTCCAGTCCCAATACCTTTTTGCCTTCTTCGGAAATCATTCTCGGATTCCACTGCGGATCCCATACTATTTCCACTTGAGCTGACTCCACAGTAATTAATTTTTCAACTCGAGTCTTTGCATCCTCCGCAATCACGGGTCCCATACCGCAACCCTGTGCAGTTAGGGTCATTTTTACAAATATTTTCTTCCCTTTTTCTCCCTCTTCGATCGTAAGATCATAAATCAAGCCCAGATCGACTATATTTACTGGAATCTCAGGATCATAACATCCACGAAGGGCATCCCAAATTTGCTTTTCCTCGAATGGACCATCATTTGCTTCAGACTGATCAGCCTGTAAGACCTCTTTTTTCATCTCCTCGCCCAACGCAGAGAGTTGATCCTCCCCTACCCTATACATACCATTGGAATCACGAAGAGTAACCGAGTTACCAAGAGATTGAGCAATNCTGAAGGTAGCTCCTTCAGCAAGTGTTACCTCATCCCCCGCGGGGATAATTGTAGCAATACAATTTGATTTAAGTGTAATTTCCTTATTCATAATTTCATTTCCCAAGGGTTAAAACCTAGCTGTGCACGATACCATGGAAGAATACCATATATTCCAATTGGGTCATTAAAAGATTTCAATAAGGGCACAACATCAGAAATCTTTTCCAGGACTGGATTGTTAAAGGAAGTTTCCCGCTTCAGTGAAATCCTATCTGTTCGTACATCCAATAANTCTGCAATTGCAGAGGCTGGTGTTCTAACCTTGGGAAATTCCTCAATTTCNTAACCGCTATCAAGTCCTGCAACTTTAATCGCTTCTGCCAAGGCTTGAGAAAGTCCCCCAATTTGATCAACCAAGCCTAGCTCATAAGCCTCCAGACCTGTCCACACCCTTCCCTCTGCCATTTTTTCGACTTCTCCCAANTCCAACCCCCTGCTTTCTGCAACCAATTTCAAAAATCTATCGTAGGTGTCATTCACATAATTTTGAAAAACCCCGATCTCATCTTTGGTTTTGGGTCGAGCAACAGAGAAAATATCCGCTGACGGACTTGTTTTTACCCGATCCCATTTTAAGCCGTAAGTTGAACCTAACGATTCTACATTNGGCAGAATTCCAAATACTCCTATCGAGCCAGTGATCGACTGTGAACCGGCAAAGATTTTATCGCTTGCAGTGGCAATCCAATACCCTCCTGATGCAGCAACTGGTCCCATTGAAACGATTACGGGCATANCTGCTTCTTGTGCNCGAATAAGCTCAAAGAGAATGCTTTCTGAACCTGAAACACTGCCTCCTGGAGAATTTATGCGCAAAACAATTGCTTTGTAAGACTCTGGATCTTTCCGGATTTTCCTTATTCTACGAGCAATTTCATCTCCACCCACGCTCTCACCGTTATCACCCCATCCATCAGTAATGGCTCCTTCCACATAGACCAAAGCAATTTTTTTCTCTCCATCTTCGATCTCATCAAGTGGATTGGGTCTCAAGCGTTCGAAGTAATCTCTCAAACCAATCTGAGCAAAAGTATTTTCCTCCTTTTCCTCTGCACCTAACTCAACTAGCCTATTAATCACACCACCGAAATCATCAATTCTATCTACGAACCCCCGTTCGACCGCGTCCTTAGGCTTCCAGATAAAGTTTTCAGCCAGAGTTTGATTTAAGTCTTCCAAACGCATCGAACGACTCGTGGAAATAGTTTGGGTATAATGTTTCCAACGGCGGTTCAATAAATTTTGTATCTGAGCACGATTTTCATCACTGAATTTATTGTCGGTAAAAGTTTCAACCGCACCTTTGTAGCGCCCAGTGCGAACAACTTGAATCCCGACTCCATATTTCTTTAAGCTATCACCAAGGAAAAGTTGCTCGCTTGCCAAGCCCGTAATTATCATTGTGCCAGCCGGATCCATGATTAGCTCATCACAAACGGAATAAACAAGATAATCAAGCTGACTGGGACTGTGAATGTAACCAATAATTTTCTTTCCACTCTGCTTGAAAACTTCAAGGGCTCTTACCAATTCCAATATGGTCTCGTATCCGCATCCATAACCTGAAGGTACAAATCCTCCAGTAATGAAAATACCCTTAAGATTTTTTTCCCGTGAAGCGGACTCTAAAGCATCAATTAACTCTTTAAGATGAAATTCAGGAATCATTTCCCCATCAACAAGAGCTTGGCGAGTGAGATCCTCAAAACTTACGTCCGCCGGACGATCAGTGAGATTCATGGTAAGATCCAAAACCAAGAAGCTATCATCCTCAATCCGTTCCACTTTAGGAGCAATCAGAGAATCAGCGAAAAAGGAAAAGATAACCAGTGATAGAATCGCAAAAAGAAAAGCAGATACGAAAAGCACTGCCATTCTTCTAAAAACATCTTTAAAAAAAGCTTTCATCAAAGTATAAAAAACAGACCTTTTTCATTCAGGTCGAAGAAAATCTTTGCCACCCACGAAAAAGACAACAAGTTTGCAATCCATGAGTTCAGAACAACTATCAGTTGAAAGGAAAGCGCTTAGGATCAATCTCGATTCCAGCAAATATGGAACATTTGCCGAGATTGGTGCAGGTCAGGAAGTAGCAAGACACTTTTTTCAGGCTGGGGGAGCAGCGGGAACTGTAGCCAAAACGATGTCTGCGTATGATATGAAATTCAGCGATAAAATCTATGGCGAAGCTGGACGATACGTTTCAAGAAAAAGGCTTGTGCAAATGATGGCCCATGAATTTAGCCTGTTACAGGAAAGACTTTCTGAAGATCGCGGCAAAGACAGCCAATTTTTTGCTTTTTCGAACACGGTTTCCGCTTTGAATTTTCATAAAACCAATGAATGCCATGGATGGATGGGAATCCGTTTTCAGATCGGACCTCTCGGCGAGATTCACGATATCATACTCCATGTAAGAATGCTCGATCGGGAAAACCGCCTTCAACAGGAGGCCATCGGAATGCTCGGAGTTAACTTGGTTTATGGAGCATTTCATCATCACGAGGAACCCGATGATTTCATTAAGAGCCTTTCTGATGGAATTGATATCGAGAGGATCGAAATCGATATGCTTGAATTCAATGGTCCGAATTTTGAAAAATTCGACAACAGGATTCTTTGTCTCAAGCTAACACAGTCAGGACTAACAGACGCAATCATGTTTGATCAGAAAGGATATGTTGTACAAGCATCCGAAGCTCTGTACAAAAAGTCATGTCTAATTGAGAGAGGGAGCTTTCGCCCCGTAACCAAGGTAAATTTGGATATGCTTGAAAAAGCAAAAAAACAATTTGTTGCTCGAGATCAGGTCAATGAGGAGGAACTGTTGGTTTTTATGGAACTTACACTTGGCAGTCTCGCTGACGCCGGGACCATTGACTATGATGATTTCATCTCAAGAATCGAAGTGATCAATGCCTGCGGATACGGTGTTCTCGTATCCAATTATTTCGAGTATTTCAAATTGGCATCATATTTGAGAAGGCTAATAAAAAAACCAATTGGCTTGGTCATGGGACTCAACAACCTTGCAGACATTTTCAAGCAGGAATACTACTCCAACCTTGAAGGTGGAATTCTAGAGGCATTTGGCGTACTATTTAAGGATAATATACGCATCTATGCCTATCCCGTTGAGCAGGAAACCTTCGAAAGGTACCGTAAACAGTTCCGCAGAGGAGACAATGTGAGAATAAAGGAATCCTCAAGCGGATTAATCAATGTGGAAAATCTCTTGGTTGATGATAATTTGCGCAACCTGTACAAATACATTCGGGAAAATGGATTTCTTGAAACGATCAAAGAATGCAATCGGGATAACATGCGCTTTTTCTCACGCGATGTCTTTGATCAAGTCCTTAAAAGGCAAGATGGATGGAAGGACAACCTTCCCCCAACCGTTGCAAATATGATCGAATCCAAAAATCTTTGGTTCAATTCAAGTTAGTAATAATTAAGCCACACCCGAACCTTTTATTGGAGATGTACTTATCCGACTTTAAAAGAACTTGCAAAGTCATATCGAATCTTTTCGCAAGACCATTGATTGCGCCTAAATATTTTTTTTCTCTTTTTAATCAAAGGTCCCCAATCGAACTGAAATTACCTTGGTGGTCATACGACGCCATATACTATGTCAATAAATCCACTTATGAATCATGCTTCGAATGGGGAAGTGGAGGTTCAACTTTATTTCTAGCTAAAAAATGTAAAAGGATAACGACTATTGAAAATGATATCCAATGGCACAATAAACTTAAAAAAGAATTAAAGAAAAACCATTTTGAAAATGTCAATCTACTGTACAAAGAAACAAACCTCGACAACCCTGATAGCTTTCAAAATTCAGCATACCTAAATTCTCTCAATAAAAACTACGATTTGATTGTAATTGATGGCGAAGATAATTTTGGACCTGATTCAACTTGGTCAGCTCGCGTTTTATGTTTTGAAAGAGCACAGTGTTTTATCAATCCAAGTGGAATTATTATCGTAGACGATTCATGGAGATACCCTGAGATTGAAGAACAATCAGAAGCAAGATCAATTTGTCGTTTTGAGAGTCTAGGTCCCTCAAGAAAAGGAGTTACCCGAACAGACATTCATCTTTACTAAGTTTTTAAAACTCGAAGTCGGCGTATACAATTCGATGATCTGAACCGAGGAGGCAGAGGTGAAAGCCGCCGACTTTAGCTGATTCAGGTACTAATTTCTTATACAGGAAGGGAGATGCCATAATGTAATCGAATCGCGAATAGCTATCCTGCTTATCCCAATAATGAGTCCAATAATGGCCTTGTTTATCACTGCATTGAATCATTTTTGTTAACTCTGAATTATTTACCTGTAAGAACCTTCTCAAAGGAGCGGAGTTCTTGTGATCGTTAAAATCACCAAGTACCAGGTAATGAGGATCTTTATAGGGCGGATATTTTGATCGGATGTAATCCCGTATCGCCCGGGCTTCCTTTTCCCTGCGAATAGAGGCTTCTGGATCATCTGGCCTCTCCGTCCATTTACTTTTCAAGTGAAGATTAAAAAGCGACCATTTCGTTCCATTGGTTTCAAATTCAGCCTCAAGAAGGCCCCGGCTTGGAGATCTGCGAACTTCAAAATACTTAAAGCTCAAATCTGGATGATCATCAAAAAGAGTGAATGGTATCTTTGAAAGAAGCGCCAAATGCCTTTGCTCTCCATCAACGGGTGCTGGCAGCCAAGCCGAATATTTGAACTTTGTACCGTTGGTAAAATTCAAATCTTCCCATAATTCATTAAGGTATACCCTGTCACCGATTTCCTGGATCGCTAGAATATCGGGATTTGTCTGATTGATCACTGAACGCACGATACGTCTTTCTTTGAGAGGCTTGGGGTATTCTTCCTGCCATTTACCCGAAACCATGCGATCCATCACGAGGTAATTTTCCACATTATAGGAAGCCACTCGGATTGTNTCTGCCCAAATCNAAAAAGCAGAGCAGCACCACAGTGCGGCACAGTAAAGAATTCGCAATCCCCTATCCACGACCACGAATTATATTTACATTTAATCTCTTACTTCNTGGAACCTCATTTCTGTCNCTGTATTGCTCAGGTTCCTTTGAATTACGAGCGTTATAGCTGTCTTCCGTACTGTGTGCCAAATGTATTGCTTGAAATGGATAAATCCCAGAATATCCCTTACTCCACCTGAAGACCATACCACGAGTGCTTGCTGGAGTGATTTTGATTTTGTGCGAACCGAANGGCTTGCCCATAAACTCTGCAGACTTTATCGGGTTCCACTCCGCACCTGAAAATTTTGCCATAATATCGTCCCATTTGGTCATCATGGGTATCTTGGCTCGCTTTGATTGCAAAGGATCAATGTAGAGACATCCGTCACCCACTAAAGGCTCAATTTCATCCAACTGCATGTTGGTTACGTTAGGAATGAAATTGGGTGAATGAAAGGCAATTGAGAAACTGGTTGGGTACTCCTGCTTGCGGTCCTCATCGATTTCTCCCCAAAAACTCAAACCTCTATGATTAATCTGCATCGTGTACTCAAAAGTAGCATTATTATCAAACNTACCTTTGATTGTGGTTTCCTCTCGATCCATTGAAACGGGTGGAGGGTCTTCAAAAGAAACAATTTTGCGATGTCTCCACTGACGGTTCCGTTCCCCAGGATTCAGATAATATATGGGCCGAAAATTGATGCTAAGAGGAGTTCGTTGTGCCCTTTCCCCAAGACCATCTTCACCTTTTTCAGCTTGGTTTTTGAGCCAAACATGAACCACATGCCCATTTCGATGCAAAGCGACATCATAAACTGCGCTTTCCAATACGGTATTGTAATTCTTCCATTTTCCCTCCGCATAGTGAGTAAGACTACCACCCTTGGTTTCGGCAATCCGCGGATCTACGGGGATCAATTGAGCTTTCAGCCGTCGCAAGCCTTCAGCCAATGCCTGAGAGTCAGGACTTAACCTTTCCCAACCCAATTCATAAGGACGGTTGGGATTGTTTTTCATCAGCAGGGTAACCCCTTCATCACCTGCGTCAACATACATAGCTTCAATTTCAGTACCTGTAGAGCTAACCCATTTATGATGAAGACTTAGGTCTTTTTCGACCAATTCCGGCACTTTCATCTTTTTCCGTTTGTTTGCCTCCTGCTCACGCATCTTGCTTCTTTCTGCCAAGTCTTTGTTTAATTTCTTGGCTAGCTCTTGGGATTCTTTGGTAAGTCTCAACAATGGAACCGTGGCTTCNGATCGTCCTTGATTAATAAGTAAGTTAATGTCTTCTCCTACAATTGAAATAAATTTTGCCTTTATTATGGAACCATTTGTCGCCTGCCAATTATGCTCTTCGTCAAGAGCTACATTTTCGGTTACAACCGTTGGCTTGGCAATCACCTCAGGTTTTGCAGGAGCGGGGCTGACTTGAGGCACAGGAGAAGGAGGTTTGCTCGGAGGAGTTTTCAATGAGGCAAGTTGATTGGCAAGAGCCTGAGATTGGGGAGATAAGCTGCTCATTGGCAGGGGTACCATCTGTCCATTCCACTCGATCGTTACGGTACCGGCAAATAGTCGAACAAACCGTGCCTGCAAAGTTCTTCCTTGCACATCCGTCCAAGCGTGCAAGCCGTTTTGTCCTAGTGTGCCAGAGGGAATTTTTTTAGAGCCCATTTTCGAAGCAAGTTGCTTGGCGAGGTTCTGGGATTCGAGCGACAAACTCACCAGTGGGATGGGAACCACTTGACCATTCCATTTGATTTTGACCTTGTCGCCATCGAGGCTCACAAAGGATGCCTGAAGCGTACGTCCCTGACTATCAGTCCATGGATGAAGATCATCGCTTTGTGACTGCAGTGAAAACACGCTAAATAATAAGGCTAAAAACATAACATTTAATTTCATAATTTTTGTATTCTATACGATAAGGTTAATGATCCTTACGCTCCCATGAGAGAACAATGTTTTCTTTCTTCTGGTCCCATGGATTAAAGACATCAAAAATCTTCCCGGGGTTCAAGATTCCTTTTGGATCCAACGCTTTCTTAACTGCAAGCATTGCTTTCCATTCCGCATCGTTGAACTGGTTACGAACAAAGGGAGTCTTTGCAAGTCCAACTCCATGCTCTCCGCTAATTGCACCATCCAGTTCAATAACTTTGTCCATTAGTTGATGAAGAGCCTCAACAGATTTTCTGCTCTCTCCATCATTTTCCTCATCATACATAAGGTTAACGTGAAGGTTGCCGTCACCACAATGACCAAAAACTCCTATTTTC
The DNA here is from genome assembly GCA_002692535.1 of Opitutia bacterium. GTDB lineage: Bacteria > Verrucomicrobiota > Verrucomicrobiia > Opitutales > Seribacteraceae > Seribacter. Next base: position 18,553 of record NZKO01000007.1, on the reverse strand, counting down.
AGGTTGAAATTATCCCTAAGTGAAGCAACAAATTCAACCAATTCAATTTGGCGGTCAATCGGTACCACGATGTCCTCATTTAATTTTGTAGTGGCCAATTTCTTCATCGATGAAGAACCCTGCCTTCTAACTTCCCAAAGTTCCTCGGCTTCTTCATCACTATTTGCTCTTCTGAAACCGATGGCATTTTCACTCAACCAATTTTCGATCATTTTGGCCTCGGATTCCAAGCTTTCAGCGGTTCCATCCAACTCAATAAGTAACATCGGTTTTGGTTCAACCCCGGAAAAGACTTCAACCCCGACATATTTTTGTAGACAATCAATTGTCCACTGATCCATATATTCGAGAATTGATGGACGAACTCCCAAAGTGCTTAGGGCTAGGGGAGCAGTAAGTGCAGATTCATCATTACTAAATGCTGCCAAAAAAGTGATCCGACTCGGTACTGATAAGATCAGTCGCAAGGTAATACCAGTCACAACTCCCAAAGTGCCTTCACTTCCGATCCATAAATCTCGCAAATTGTAACCGGTAGCGAACTTTCGGGTGGAGCGTCCCCANCGAACGTATTCGCCAGTGGGCAGATATCCGGACAATGCCAATACATAATCACGGGTCACTCCATACTTTACGCACCTTAGTCCCCCTGCATTACAGGCAATATTACCTCCAATGGTACAAAATTTCTTAGAAGACGGGTCAGGCGGATAAAAAAGACCATATTCCGCAACCTTTTCCTGCAAGTCTCCAACCACGACCCCAGGTCCACAATTGGCAAGCATGTTATCGCAATCAATTTCAATCGATGAAAGACAGGATAAATCCATGACCCAACCGCCAAGAATAGGTGTTGCTCCACCCGTTAGACTTGAACCGGAACCTCGCGAAGTAACTGGAACACAAAATTCGTTGGCCAATTTAAGGACCGATCCAACCTCCTTCTCATCAGAAATCTCAATAAGAGCTTGGGGTGAACCACTGACCTTAAGACCATCATACGAAACCTGGTATAAATCTTCAGCAGAAGTTTTAACGCAGTTTCCCAGCTTTTTCCTTAAAGCACAAAGTGCATGATCAGAGTTATCCATTTTCATAACACTTATATTTTACTGAGAGTATTGACTCAAACTTTATCCCGAATGGTTGGAACAAAGAAAGAAGGCTATCCTGCTTTTGTATCCAGACTGAGCTTGGAAAGGTTTCTGGATTTAAGCATATTCACGACATCCATAATTTTTTGGTATGGTAGTGAACGATCTCCCCGAATGTGTATGGTAGGCAAATCGCCTTCTGCAGCAGCTACTTCATCCAATTTTGCTTCCAACACTCCTTCTGAAACCGCATCTTTCCCCCAACGGAACTGCCCATTCGCTTCAATGGTGATAAACTGGTCCTCAAGTTTAGGGGGTTCCTGTGGTTTTGTGGTTTTCTGAGAGGGAAGATCGATCCGGTTGTACTGCTCAATGACTGGAGTTGTGATCATGAAAATGATTAAAAGAGAAAATGCCAAATCTATCAAAGGCGTAACATTAAGATCCGAAATTACCGCTAGTTTGTTTTGTCTTTTAAAATCTCTGGCCATTTCCGTAAGACCTAAGAGTTCATTTCCAATTCGATCCGATCCGCCAGATTACTGGCAAAATTTTCAAGCTTGGTCATAGCCCCACGGGTCATTCCAAGCAAACCATTATAGACGAAAACGATCGGGATGGCTACGCAAAGAGCCGCAACTGTAGTCAACAATGCACCAGATACGCCAGGGGCCAAGTGATCTATTGTCGCACCACCAGCATCCATTGTCCCAAAGGCATCCATAACACCCCAGACTGTACCTAGGAGCCCAAGAAAAGGCGCTCCAGATACGATTGTGGCCAACCAATACATTTTAGCCTCATAGCGGTCTCCCACTTCAGACAATGCTCTTTTGATGGCATTTTCTACATAATTCATTCGTACTTCGCCTTCTTTTTTCCCTCGATGAGCAGCATCCATTGCCCGTGAGCAGATTCTGAGATAGGGGCTTCCCTCACCAGCAAACAATGCGTTATCGTAATCGAAAATCGAAGACAGATTATTAATCCGCTTCTCATCTCTCGCATTATTACGAAGAGCCCTTTTAATTTCCTGAAACTTCGACCACATAAGGGCAATTGCCGTGCAATTCAATAGAACGAGTACGAAAATGACTACTTTCCCCGCGAAATTAGAATCCGCAAAATATTCGAAGACTTTTATTGCTCCAAAAACTTCAATACCAAAATTTCCCATTAATATCCTTTCCCAAAGATTACCACTTTTCAGAGAAAAACAATCATGTTTTACGAAGCGAAAATCAATAAAATAATCCTGAAACTTTATCCTAAGCAAATCGAATTGAATTGCCCCTTTGCGAAAAGATTTCTAGGCAATCTAAGAATGCGTGTATCAGAAAAAGTTTTTCACGAAATCAAAGACAACACCTTTCAGACATCAGACAAACAAAGCATTGTTGGTTTGGACGGTTTTGTTGATAAGATAGTGACCCCAGTCGACAAAAGGCATGGCATGGGAGAACAATTCGATGCGGTCGAAACCATTGCAGACTTGGGTTCGAGAATATCCGCTGCCGCAGGAAAGAGTGCAAACCTCGAACTTTTCCCACGCTTTGAAAAACTCGGGGGTAATGGGCCCATCATGGCCAATGCCCTATTGTCACTTGGCCTCTCCGTTCGTTATGTTGGAGCATTGGGAAATCCCGTTGTCCATCCAGTCTTCGAAGAATTTGCCCGTAAAACAAATGCCATTTCACTTACCGAACCAGGGATTACTACTGCTATGGAATTCAAGGATGGAAAAATCATGCTTGGAAACATGGTCAGTCTGGAAAAGATTGATTACAGTCAGATTGTACAAGCTGCCGGAGAAGGCCCTTTCCTCGATCTCCTTTCCAAATGTGATCTCGTATCCATCGTTAATTGGACGATGATACCCAAAATGACTTCCATTCTTCAACATTTGGCTGACAATGTTCTTCCCAATCTACCTCCTAAAGACAATCGATCATTCTTCTTTGACCTAACTGATCCCGCCAAGCGCTCCAAGGAAGATATTCTCGAAGTGCTAAAGGTAATCTCGCGTTTCCAATCCTATGCTGAAACTACCCTTGGCCTCAACTACAATGAGACTCTGCAGGTATGTGAAACTCTGGGTTTGGCGACGGGTGACAAGAGCGAGGATTCCCTAAAGAAAATGGCCACTGAAATCAGGCGGCATCTTGAAATTGCTTGTGTCGTTGCGCATCCGGTCGATTCGGCCGCCTGTGCAACCAAAGATGGTTCTTGGTGGTCGGAAGGTCCCTTTACTGATAACCCCAAAATCACCACGGGTGCTGGTGATCATTTCAATGCAGGCTTCTGTGCCGCTCGGCTCAGTGGATTCTCGCCATTAAGCAGCCTTGCGCTCGCAACATGCACTTCAGGGCACTATGTGAGAACTGCAGAGAGTCCAACAACCAACCAAGTAATCGAGCTTCTCAAACAACAAGACAGTTTATAAAAACCATGAGTCATGAACCTGGCATTTTAATTTCTTTTGAAGGATCTGAAGGGTGCGGAAAATCCACCCAAATTCGCAGATTGGCTGATCGTCTCGAAGAGATTGATCACCGGGAGGTGGTTGTCACCAGAGAACCTGGAGGAACTGTAATTGGAGAGGATATAAGACATCTCCTGATGCATGCGGATTCATCAAAGAATATATTTCCTGAGACCGAACTTCTTCTCTTCGCTGCCAGTCGGGCACAACTTGTCCGAGAGACCATTTACCCTGCCGTACAGGATGGTAAAATTGTTCTTTGTGATCGTTTTCTCGATTCCACAACCGTTTATCAGGGAGTTGCCCGTCAGATTGCGGATGATCCGGTTACGCAAATTAATTCTTTTGCTGTTGGTGATGTGGTTCCCGACCTGACCGTAATTCTTGATGTCCCCGCTGAAGTTGGCCTGGAAAGAATCAAACACCGAGTATCAGACATGCCGGACCGCATGGAACAGGAAAATGTTGAATTTTATGGAAAGGTAAGGGAAGGATACCTGCATCTTGCAAATAACCTTCCCGAGCGTTTTTTCGTTGTCGACGGGATGGGAGAACCTGACGACATAGAAATCATGATTTGGAATGAAATTCACTCCAGATTTTTCTCCGAAGACTAGGAATTTCAATTTCGGTGGATTCTATCGCCCAAGATCGACTTCAATCACTCATTCAGCGCTTCGACTCGGAAAGTTTGCACCACGGCATTCTTTTCCGAGGGCACGACTTGTTGTTTTTAGAAAAATCAATTGGTCACCTTTACCGTAAAATTCTCAACATGAAGGAAGAAGCAAACGAACACCCTGATCTTTTTCATCTTCGTCCAAGCGGTAAGGCTAGAATAATAACGGTCGAAAAAACCAGATCTCTGATGGACGGGCTTTATCGGACTGGTCATCAAAGCAATAAAAAGGTAGCAATCATTCACGAGGCTGATCGAATGAGAAAAGAGGCAGCCAACGCATTTCTTAAAACTTTAGAGGAACCACCTGCAGGAACATTTCTTTTTCTTCTAACAACAAGACCCTACTCCATCTTACCGACCATTCGTAGCCGCACCATCGTTGTCAGACTGGAAGAAAATTCCTCCAATACGCGAAACGAAAGCACTTTTGCCTGGTTGGATCAATACACTGACTGGGTAGCACTTCTTCTTGATCGGCAAAAAGTAAAACAGGATCGCACTCGACCGGTCTTCATGGCTTATGGACTCATTGTTGGCTTAATTGGACTCATCAAGACAGAAGCTGACAGATCAACTAAGGATGCAATCAGTAAAGTAACTGAATTGTTGGATGACAAGGAAAGGGACGCATTCGAGGCTGGAGTTCGTCGGGGAGTTCGTCTGGGATTATTTAGAGAAATTTCCGAACATACCCGAAACTTCATAACCGAAAACCCAAAGGTTTCAGGCAACATTGGTAGGAATGCACAAAAACTTCATAAAGTTATAAAGAAATTAGAGAAAGTTACCGGATTATTGGAAGTAAATTTAAAGGAAGATTCAGCCATTGAAGATTTCTTTCTTTCCTCCTTGAGAATTTGGTCAGCCAAGTAGATTGCAAATCAATGACCACTATTTTTCAAAAAATCATTAACAAGGAAATTACCGCTGAATTTCTCCACGAAGATGACATTTGCATAGGGATAATGGACATCGACCCTAAGGCGCCATTTCATGCACTAATCATTCCCAAACAACTGATTGCACGGATAGGTGTTGCCGAAGAATCGGAAAAACAGATTCTTGGTCACCTTTTGCTGACCGCAAAAAAGATCGCTTCAGAGCATGATCTTAACGAGGGATTTAGAATTGTCATAAACAACGGACCCGACGGAGGCGAAACGGTTCCACACCTACATGTCCATCTTCTCGGTGGAAGAAAACTAACCTGGCCTCCCGGATAATTCGTTCATCCTAAAAATGCGAAATAAATTCTTGTTTTTTCTTTTGACTCCTTTGGTGATATGGGCCGATTCGGTTGAAATATCAGATGGTTCTGTCTTGCATGGTAAACTTCTAGGCATCATCGATGGTAACCTAACCATACAAACCTCTTTTGCCGGAAAAATCAAAGTTCCCGTCACAGATATTGAATCGATAAATAGTGATAAGGAACTTTCCTTACGACTTGAAGACAACCGAACTTTCGATGGGATAATCGAAAAAAATGAAGGAAATGGACTGACAATTCGAGATAGCGGTCAATCCTTTATGTTTTCGGAAATCAAACATCTTTGGGATACTGATTCTTCGGACCCTTTGATTCTGGCAGCACAGAAAAATGCCTTGGCAATGCAAATGAAATGGAAGCATGCTGTCGGATTTGATCTTACAGGAGCATCTGGAAATGCTGATAGTTTTGGACTAGGAGTCCGTTTGGACAGCCTTTATGGAAATAAGATGCGTGCTTATGATTTTTACTTCTCCTATTTGAATTCGAAAAAGAAAGATCTCACTATCGTGGATGAGACAAAATTCGGATTGGAGTATGATTCTCGTTTTTTTGAGGAACTTTCATGGTATGCCAAGACCGATTTGGAAAATGACCGTCTAGAGGATGTTGATCTCAGAGCAACTGCCGCACTCGGCATAAAATACTCTTGGATGGAAACCAGCGATTATAAAACTTCAGTACGTGGGGGTGCAGCATTCAGATTTGAGGAACTTGGATCTGATTCAGTAAAAAGTCTAAGTGAACCTGCATTAGACTTTGGATTGGAACATTCTCAACAATTGAAAAAATTTATCTTCCTCGAAAGCGACATTTCCTTCATTCCCAGCATTGAAGATTTTTCGGATTTCCTTTTTCGGAAAGATACAGCCTTCATTCTTCTACTTGACAAAGAGCAAGACTGGAAAATCCGCTCAGGCATAGATGGAACCTACAATTCCACTCCCGTACCCGGAAAAGAGGAAATGGACCTTAAATATTACCTTCGGGTCATTTATGATTTCGACTAAGACTTTTTAACTTCTTTCGAAAACAACTCCCAAAGTGAAGTCACTTCTACCATACAAGAAGATAGTTGTCCGATAATCAAAATAAAAAAAAGGATCAACAGCACCCAAATCGACTTCCAATGCATTTGCATTTTCAACACTCACTCAACCTCCTTCAATCGACCTTTTTGTCTTATCCACTCTGAAGCCCGCTTGAACTGCTTCGGACTGGATTGCTTCAAGGGTTTACTCTGATTCAAATCTTCTGCTTCAGACAAAACCCAGTTCTTCACATTCTGATAATTTCGAATGCTTTCGTTTTGGTCATTCGTCTTCGAAATTTCAGTCCTTCCAATGAGGAAATCACGGACCTTCAGGTAATCTTTTCTTTTTCGATTGTTCGGTAATTGAGTTTGAAGGCTCACGGATCTTGAATCACTCGAATTGTTTGGTTTGTTATTTCCAAAACCGATTTGTTGGAGTTCAGAATCACCATTTTCATTGATTGTAGCCGAGGTTTCTACAGTAAATCCAACATCCAGGTTCTGAATTCCCTCACCGGATGATTCACCCTCTCGTTTAGAATTGCCAGGAATCACACTTTGCACTCCCACTGAGTTTTCTCTGCTGATCTCTTCAAGTGGATTTCCAAGAACCACATTCAACCCATTTCCTGATTTGCGATTGGATGTAGTTTGTTGGTTTTTACCCAAAACCAGGTTTTGGGGGGACTTATTATACTCACTCTGGTCAGAAGATTCTGAAAGCACAAAAGAAAGATTTTCCTTGGGCAATAAATCAGTTTCCTCCTTAAAAACATCTTTCAACCCAATCTGTTTTTTCAATTTTTCAGTACTAATAGAGGATTTTAAATTTTCATTCGCGGCATTCAGAATGACAGTTGTTCGGGGGACATCCTCTTGAACCGAATTTTGAGAGACATTGAGCTTATTGTTATTTTCCAAAGGCTCTAATACAGAATTGTCTGAATTTTCAAATTTTTGATTGGGAGCGGGATTATTTCCAGAAATTGTTTCAGTAGCATTGAACCCTGGATTGCTTTGCGCTGTCTTACCTACTTTGGAAAAGTCATGATTTAGATCTTCGATTTTAGAATCATTGGCATTTCCATCAACACTGCCTGAATTAATTGGGGTTTCCCTTTCGATCCATGGTTTTTGATCGGATGGAGAATCTAATTTATCTGAAATAAGTTCCATCGTCTCGGTAGAGATAAGATTATCATGGCTTTCAATCTTCACTGATACTCCACTTTCATTGGCTTCACCCGACTCCGCCTCAATCAAAGGAACAGGTAATTGTCCATTGGAAGAACGAATTCCTAAAGATTCCGGTTTTCCTAAGACAGGAAGATCAAGACTTGATTCGTTGGAATCCATGACATCCTGAGAACTGACTGATTCCTCACTTGCAACAAAGTCTTCTTGATCAGAATTTTGATTGAGTTCCCTTTTTATGAATGAACCTTTTTCCATATCGTTGACTTGCAATGATTTTGCCTTTCCGGATTCAGCTGTAGCCTGTGCTTCCATTATCCTGGGTCGTTCGGAAGCGCATCCGCTCAAAAAGATAACTAATAAAAATACTGCAAATTGAAGCTGATATTCTAAAGCTGAGCTATTTTTCACTCTTTTAAACCTGTAGTGAGTGGATTTAATGCCCGAACAAGCAAATCCACTAATAAGCGCAATGATTTGTCTCCAGTCTCATTAGATTTGATATCCACTGAAAAAGATCCCTGAGACTCACCTCTTTGTCTTCTGGAGACTGTCATTGCGTCAAACGCTTCGAAACCGGTCGACTTGCTCAAATCGACTCTTTCCAAGATTCCGGATACGGTCTGAAAATCAAATCGTTGAAGGAAAATCTCTGCAAATTCTCCATAAACCCCACTTAATGAATCTGAAAAATCACTCTCCCTAACTCGATCCAGTTTGGCAGCAACTCGAAGTCCATAATCTGAATTCAACACACTTTCTTTGTAATCATACCTGGCATCCAAATTAACTCCATCTTGAGTGGATTCAGCTTTGAGCACAAGATCAAGACTCAAGAAATTTCTAAAATTTTCCCACAATTGTTCTTCGTTTGAATTCTTCTGAAAATTATTAAAAAAGTTTTCCACAAAAAGTGCGAGAGCCAAATCGTAATCTCCTCCAGAAAGCTTCGAAGAAAGATTTGCATGCATACCACTGCCATCTTGACCAAACAAAAAGATTTCCTGCAATTCACGATCCAAGAAGGAAGGGTTTGGTTGGTCCGCCCACCACGAAGTCAGAAAAACCAGACAGTTGTGATCCATCCCAACTGAAATGTGAGAAGACTTGTGTCGTATCGAAAGAAAATCAGGAGTCTGCATCTCCTCAACCCGCCAAGTTGGATTTGCATCTTTGAGGTCGAGTTGTCTCACAATAAAATCTTTTAACTTATCTTCATCCGCTATGGGAATAGCTAGCCCGAAAAGAATATCACCTGATCTGTTTTCGCGATCCTCATCTCCAGGAAACTGTAAAAAATAAAGTACCCTTCCTTGCGATTGAATGCCACAAGCTTCAGCATCCCAAGCCAGATTTCCAATAAAAGGCATACGGTCAATGAAATCTTCCGAGAGGACTTTGGTTAGTCCGATTTCATCAACCATGCGCATTCCAGAAAATGAAACAACCCCAAAAGACTTTTGAGGAATATACGCAAAGGCACGGTCATCAACCTTTCGGCTTGAGAGTTCACCGATTAAAGAAGCCTTCTGAGTTTTCTTCTGCTCAAACGGATCATTTTGGTCGCTAAGATGATAATAACCATAAATGAACAAACCTCCAAATATTAGAAAAATAGGAAGATTGGCCTTTGCAAATATTCCCCCCTTAGGTTTATCCTCAACATCTTCAGTGATCACATTTTCAATTGTTCCGTTTCGGTTCCGTAAAAGAGAAGCGTTGTATGCAATCACTAACGTCACAGCCAAAGGATCGAATACAATAACCAAAATCAAAATAAACCATTTTACCACTCGGTTAACTGCACGATCCAGTGCCTCTTTAATAATAACAGGATTTTCAGTGGCCTCGGCAGCCTGAACCTCCCCATCAAAAGCACGTGCGACAAATTTGAATGAACCAATATCCGTTGCTCGAATCTTTCCTTCCAATTCAAGAATTCTAGACTCGGCTTCCTCTTTTTTGGTCTGCAGCTCGCCCTTCATTTTCTCAATTTCTTCTGAACTATCGGGTCCATAGGCTGAACTTGTTTCACTTAAGGCAGTAATTTTACGACTTGCCTCTGCAATCTCACTCTCCAGTGTAGCGATCCGGCTATCAACTGAAGCCCTGGCTTCCTGCAAGTTCTGCAGAGCAGTTTTCACATTATCAGCTTGCTCTGCCCCACCTGTGGTCAGACTGGTTATTCTGGTGTTCGCATCCGACATCTCACTTTGGATAAGAACAATTCTCTGATCTAAGGAGTCATATCTTTTTTGCAAGTCTTCCCTTGCCTTGTCTTTCGCAGCTTGGATTGTATCCATCCGTTTCCGGAGAGCTTCTCTTTCGGGTCCTTGAGTCTTAAGCAATTCCGCTGCTTTCTTTAGGCCATCATTCTTCAGAAAGCCACCCGCCCCCTGATCTTGGTAAACTTTTACTGCTGCATCCAGTTGGGCAATTCGCTCAGAAATCTCCTTCTCGCGACTTCTTTCACGTTCCAATCTTTCATCAATCTCAACTTTGTAATCCAATTTTTCTGATTCAATTTCTGCGACATCCTTTCTTCGCTCAATTATTACAGCTTGCAATCTGACCTTCTCATCTTCACGCCTCTGTCTCTCTCCAACAATCATCTGATCAGTCTCATCGGCCAATCTCGACTTCGAGGATTCCGCCTGAACGATATCTTTTCTTCGTTCAGCAATATAACTCTCCAAACGAGCACGCTCTTCAGCCTGTTTTTCTTCGCGAAGAGTCGAGCCCTTTTTCCCTGAAAGCTGATACGCGGCAATCCTCCTGTCATAGTCAGTTTGCTGCCGTTGAAGACTTGAAATTTCCTTCTCATACCCTTGTACTTGGCTCAATGTCTGCTCAAAAGCTTGAGAAAGATAACCATAGATTCCTGCAGAAGTAATTCCGATCAGGAGAACAACTGCGAGTGACAAATAGGTTCGCAAGGTAGGATGACAAGTTCTCCAATTACGATAAAGAAATGAAGCCGCGATCAACTTTCCGAATTCCAAACTTGAAGCCATTATAATGATGGGAACAGTAAATGTACTCACAGCCCCAAAAGTTAAGGCAATTCCCCTCACACTAAAATATGCTGCACATCCAGCAATGAACAATGCAGATGCCCCAATCATTAGTGTGAAAATATTCATCCTATTTTTCTTTCATATTAGCATTGGGAGGAAAACAAGAACTTATTCCCATCGATAAAAGTTATTCACCTCAAAACGATTTCCGTTTCCCTCAATCACTCCAAGGTTTTTAGATAACGGAGGATGGATTTTCATCAACAGTTTACCAATATCGATTGGGTCGTAGTCGCAAGCTACCTGCTCCTTACTACTTGGATTGGACATATCCTCAAAGGTAGCCAATCTACAATCAAGGATTTTTTTCTGGGAGGAAGATCGCTTCCATGGCAGGCAGTATCAGGATCGATCATCGCAACTGAAATCAGCGGTGTTACCTTTATCGGCGTCCCCGGGATGATCTATGCAGCAGGGGGCGACTTCACCTATCTTCAGTGGGGAATCGGTTCCATCATTGCCCGAATCATAGTTGGTATCTTTTTTGTCCGTGTTTTTTATGAAAGGGAAATTTACAGTCCTTATGACTACATGGGGAATCGACTGGGTGAAGGAGCCAAAAGATTGGCCACCATCATCTTTCAAGTGGGTGGCATTCTTGGTCAAAGTGTTCGTGTCCTTGTAGCCGCACTGGCACTCAAGGTGGTTACCCCTTTGGAATTTGACCATTGCATTTGGATTATTGGACTTTTTGCTGTCGGGTGGACTCTAATGGGAGGAATGCGAACTGTCATATGGACTGACGTAATGCAATTTTTTCTTTTTGTTGGAGCTGGACTTTTTAGTTTGTACTGGATCATTGGAGAGCTTGATGGTGGTTGGAACCAAATGGTTCAGGTTGCAGGAGATGCGGATAAATTCACTTTGCTTAATCTTACTTCCGATCCGGCTGTTGGTTTCACATTATGGGTTGCTATTATTGCTGTGCCTTTTCAAAATCTCAGTGCATTCGGCGTCGATCAACTAAATGCTCAAAGAATGTTTTGCTGTCGGGATGCAAAGGATGCTCGGAAGGCCATGATTGCTAGTTCCGCAGCACTTCTTCTTACTTTACTTATGCTCTTGGTTGGGACTGCACTCTTCGCGTATTATGAACCGATGAGATTTACGGGCACCGAACCCGCAATCTTTAAAAAAGACAGCAATTCCATATTCCCTGTTTGGATTGTCACTGAGTTGCCTGTTGGACTAAGGGGTTTAATTCTTGCCGGGATATTTGCCGCTGCAATTTCTAGTCTCGATTCAATCCTGGCGGCACTTTCCCAAACCACTCTGGGACTGCTTAAACCGCAAACTGGAAGAGATGCTGAAAAGAAAAGGTTAATACTCTCCCGTATTCTTGTTTTGAGTTGGGGCATTTTGCTTTCCGCATTTGCCGTCGAATTAGATTCATTACGGGGAAAGGTCAATGTTGTGGTACTGGCATTCGGAATGATCTCGTACACTACTGGTCCGATGCTGGGAATGTTTTTCGCGTCCCTTCTCACTCCCAAAGCCAGTGTGAAAGGGTTGGCTGTGGGCTTTGCCATATCTTTCTTATTAGTGGCAACACTAAGACCGGATTTTTATCAAATCATGCTAAATTACAAAATCATTTCTTTCGAAACTGCCATTAAGTGGAGCTTCCTGAAAGATGCGGATGGAAAGTTGGGGATTATATTAAATACAGTTTGGGCATGGCCAATAACCGTCTTTATTACCTGGGCTTGCGGAATTCTGATCCCCAAAAGACAATCAAATTCCTAATGGCTTCGGATCTCCAATCATTTCTTTTTCCCACCCCTTCCAAGTTAAATTATCAAGAAGGATTCTTCAAAGTACCCCAACCCCTGAAAGTTCACTTTCAAGATCATTCACATGACTCTCTTCTTTCGATAACCCCACTCGCTCTGATCAAATCGGAGGAAGATTCTGCAAATCTGCTCTTCGTTCATCGAGAAATTGGTCATCGAGAAGCATTTAAAATTATCATTGGGGAAAAAAGGATCACGGTTTTCACATCCACCAAAAAGGCTAGCCTGTTTGCCCTTCACCAACTGAAACAGATGCTTGATTTCTCACAAAATGAAATTCCATGCTGTGAAATTCATGAACGCCCAATTCTTGACCGCAGAGGATTTATGCTCGATGTCAGCCGGTGTAAAGTTCCTACCATGGAGACCATTTTTGAGTTAATTGATCTACTATCCTTACTTCGGTTTAACGAACTGCAACTTTATATCGAGCATACGTTTGCTTTTTCTGCACATAAGACTGTCTGGCAGAACTTTTCCCCATTTACTGGAGCAGAAATCGAAGAAATAGATACTTATTGTAAGGATCGTGAAATTGAACTTGTTCCCAACCTCAATTCATTCGGTCACTTTGAACGTTGGTTAAGACACGAACCTTACAAAAAGTTGGCCGAATGCCCGGATGGTTTTGTCAGAAATGAACCATATATGATCAGAGATCATGGTTCCGTACTAAAACCTGGTCTTGAAAGTCTTGAATTCATTGATTCACTCTACGAAGAATACCTTCCCCATTATTCGTCTTCAAAATTCAATGTGGGACTCGATGAACCTTGGGAGTTGGGTCAGGGTTTCAGTAAGAAAAAAGTTGAAAAAATCGGTAAGCACAGGGTTTATCTCGAACACTTGAAGGGAATACTATCATTAGTTGAAAAACGGGGCAAATCGATGGAATTCTGGGCAGATGTTCTTTTGGAAAAACCTGAAAACGCAAATTACCTGCCTTCATCTGCCTCTCCAATTATCTGGGGTTATGAAGCAGATCATCCATTCGATGAACAGGCTGAAGTTGTTGCATCTTCAGGACTAGAATATACCTTGGCTCCAGGTACGGCAACTTGGCGAAGTTTCACAGGAAGATGGGAAACTGCACGCAAAAACATAACCTCTGCATGCGCTAATGCATTGAAGCATAATGCAAAGGGAATTCTTCTAACAAGTTGGGGTGATTGCGGGAACCACCAACCATGGACAACAATCTATCCTCCACTGTTTTTAGGAGGCCAATTTGCGTGGAGCGGAAAAGAAGCTTCTGATGAGACAATTGGTGCTGCAGTTGACCGCGAAGTGTTTGGTATGGCATCCTATGGCTTGGGAAAAGCATTGATTGATTTGGCCCAGCTAGATAAGAAAACTGACTTCAATATTCCAAACAACAGTCTTCCGTGGTTTGCTCTGTTTTCTGATCAGCCTGAAAAATTGCCCCAAAACCTTTCTGAACAAACCACTCCAGAACTACTTAAGGAAGGATTAAACTGGCTGATGCAATTGGATGAAATAAACTTTCAATTCGAAAATGAATCCAAGGTTCAAATCGCAGTGCAAGAATGGAAACTGGGTATTAAACTTTCAATTACTGGAATCAGGCAAGCAATTTGCCTGATGGAACCTTACGACAACTCTGAAAAAAAAGAAGAAGACCATTCTAACTTGCTTGGAAAATTCCGAGAGGTTTGGTTATTACGAGCTCGAAAGGGCGGACTGCAAGAAGCTGTTGATCTTTTGGAAAAATCTCTCCGAAAAACTTACTACCATTAGCTTAAACCTTTAGATTCGGAAGGAAATTCAGTTGCAATGGCATCTGCTCGAATTCGTCCTTGAGAGGTTAAGGAAATCCATCCATCCATTTGGACTGCTAATCCTTCCTTTTGCAGATTATCGAAAAAGCAATGAATCTCTACGAGAAAGTCTTCAGAAAGTCCGAATCGTTTGCCTATCTGGGCGAGTCTTATGCCCTGATTCATCCGTAATCCGAAAAGAATTGCATCTTCTGCCAATATCACATTGCTCAATTCAACATAATCTTCGTAATCCTGAGTTTTAAATCCATCTCGTACACCAATTGCCCACCTATCCAAATCGGAAGGATTTTTCCAACGTTTGAATTGATATTGAGAAGATGCTGAGGGACCGAATCCAATCCACTCATTCATTTTCCATGTATTCTGATTATGAACACAAGCATGGCCATCTAATGCAAAATTCGAAACTTCATACTGCTCATATCCACTGCTCGGCAAAAAGTCCCAAGCATACTCGTAAAATGAGGCTTCTCTTTGAATATCAATCTTAAGTTCTCCCTTTGCCAACCTATGATAGAGTGCCGTATCCTCTTCAAAAGTCAGGCAATAAGTCGATAAATGTTGGGGTTGGAGTTTAACCGCTTGCTCCATGTCCGACATCCAATCTTCCAGACTCTGATGCGGGATACCAAAAATCAGGTCAAGATTTACTGAATTAAATTTTGTTTCTCTAATTAAATTATAGGCATGGAATACTTTTTCGGGACCGTGTTTTCGTCCGAGATCATCCATTAGCTTGGGATCAAATGTTTGAACGCCAAGGGATATCCGGTTTACTCCAGCGCTTTTAAGTACTGTCAACTTTTCAGTGGTCACCTCATTAGGGGCCAATTCAACAGTCCATTCGGCATTTTCTTTTATTCCAAGCCCGTTTATCAATTCACAAAGTTTCATCAATTCATCGCTCCGCAAAATTCCTGGAGTTCCTCCCCCAATAAAGACCGTATCTACTTTTTTATTGATATTTGCCCTCTGCATTTCTCTTTCCAGAGAAAGAAAATAGGTTTCAAATTTCTTTTTGCTTGGTCTCTCTTGGTAAAATGCGCAAAAGTCACATGTGGATGAACAGAAAGGAACATGTACATATACTCCAAAAGTATTGAGGTATTTTTGATTTCCTTCGTTCACACAATTGGGTTATGACCAATTTTCAACAATCGACAAAAAGAAAATGCACCAAGCCAAATTCAGACTTACATTCCTCATCGCTATAATCGGACTGGGATTTCTTTCCAGTTGTCGACAGCCGACGTTTATCAATCTTACTTCACAAAACATTAACCAAAACCCTTCCGGGATATACACGCTTCAGACCGAAGTTGACATACAAGACCGAAGAGTGGTCAAAGACAGCATATCCGTATCCGTAATTGTTGGAGGAGAAAGCATTCCTATGGTTGTTGACCCGGTAAATTCTGGGCTCTGGAGTTGCGATTATAAATTACCTCAGGGTTTTGATGAAGCCACATATTACTTTCAGGTCAAATACTCTACCAAATTGAATAACGGTGCCACAAAACCTGGGGAAATCAAAAGTGACCTTCAAGTTTTTAGGCTGGAAAATAGGTATGTGGGAAATCTGGCTGCCTATCGCGGCCCGGTTGGGGTGGAAATTGCAGTTCAAGGTCGAGGCCTGACCAAATATGATTCAATCACTTTTGGGGACAAGAAAACGCAAACCCGTTATCTTTCAGAAAATGAACTCAGGTTTACCGTACCTGCCCTCCCCTCGGGAGTAGATTACCCGGTGCAACTTATCGGTGGTCCCCATGGAGCATTGGATATTGGGAATTTCCGCATCGACAAAAGTCCTCTTGGTGTGGTCCCATCTTCTCTTGAAATAGCATCTGGAGATTCTGCAAACCTCCTTTTCAAGATCGATTATGAAGCTCCCAGTGGTGGACTCGAAATTGAAGTAAAAACCAATATCCCAGAATCAGTCGTTATGCCGGTAGCAAAAATTTCAGAAGGTGACCGTACCATCAACATACCCGTACAAGGAGGTGCACCTGGTGAGGGCAAGTTAATCATCACTGCCCCTGGATACGACTCTGTGGAAATTCCGGTCCGCGTGTTCTAATTGGTTTAACTTAATTATCCCACCTATGGTTGCTCCGTCCATCACGGACAACTTTTCAGTTTCCGTAGTCATCCCAACTTACAACCGAATCAACTTGCTACCCGAAGCAATTGATTCTGTCCTTTCTCAATCCTATCCGGTTAGCGAAGTAATTGTAGTGGACGATGGTTCCACAGACCACACATTTGAAACTCTGGCTTCCAAATACCAAAAAGTTAAATTCTTAAAGCAGGAAAACCTTGGTGTTTCTGCGGCAAGAAACACTGGCGTTTCAGAAGCAAAATCCAATTGGATCGCTTTTCTTGATTCAGATGACCAATGGGAAACTCAAAAGATTGAAAAACAGATAGAATTCCTAGCTCAAAACCCTGGCTTTAAGGCATGTCATACGGGGGAAAAATGGATCCGTAATGGAAATCAGGTACAGCAACCAGCCTTTCTGAATAAAGTAACAGAAGGTCTTTTCGAGAGAAGTCTTGAAAGATGTATTATTTGCCCATCTTCGGTCATGCTACATTATTCTGTCTTTATGCAGATTGGTACTTTTGATAGAGACCTGAAGGTATGTGAAGACTATGATTTTTGGATAAGACTGATGTTGTCTATGGAAATTGGACTGATCAATGAACCATTGGTCATAAAAAAAGGAGGTCATCAGGATCAACTTTCCTCTTCAGTTTGGGGACTTGATCGCTTTCGGGTTCAATCACTCGAAAAAATTATAAAATCTGAAAAAGTTAATAGTTGCCAGAAGGTGCAAATACTAAAAACCATCGCTCACAAAACCAACCTGCTGGCAAAAGGCTTTACCAAACATAAAAAATTAAATGACGCTCAATTTTTTGAAGAAAAGCGGGCTCGAACACTCGATCAATTGTCTACTCTTTCCGGGAAAACGACAGCATGAATTTCATTGTCGCATTACATCCCGAAGCAAGACCAATAATCGAAAGGTACGGACTGGAAAAACGAACATCATCCTATCCTTTTTCTTTTTTTGAAAATGAAAAGCACCGACTTATTATTTCAGGAATTGGGCGGATCAATGCTGCTGCTGCAACTGGCTATCTTCTAAGTCAGATCGATGAATCTCCCCAGTCAATAATCAATCTGGGCATTGCTGGACACGGCAAACTAAATATTGGTACTCCATTTATTGCCAACCG
The DNA here is from genome assembly GCA_002692535.1 of Opitutia bacterium. Taxonomy (GTDB): domain Bacteria; phylum Verrucomicrobiota; class Verrucomicrobiia; order Opitutales; family Seribacteraceae; genus Seribacter. The sequence goes on along the minus strand of NZKO01000007.1, from coordinate 880 downwards.
GGTAATTTACTCCGAGGAAAAAGTTGTTCATTATCCAACTCCGATTTTAGATCAAGACATTGAACGGACAGCCCTACAGACCTGCAACACACCGGAGAAAGCTTATCCTCAACCGATTGGGTACGACATGGAAGCTCATTCAATTTGTTCCGTTGCATACAAAGCAGTCAGCCGTGAACTTATTCAGATAATAAAGATCGTGTCCGACAATCCATCAAATAATCCAGATACTTTTGATCCTAAGACTGCCACTGATCTAATTTCAATCCACCTCCCACTAATCGATGAAATAATCGAAAGTATGGACGGTATCATCCAAAGCATATCATTGGACCCAATTCTGTCAGAATTAGTTAACAAAATTCAATCTTCCCATCACTTTACCGTTACACAAAGCCATCAATTGAGGAAAGGTATTCAGCAAGCACATGCACTGGGACTCAAGAATTCAAAAATCACCGAACTTGTCAGTTACTGCTCCAATGCTAAGGATTTGATCGCTACTCTCAAAAAAAAGCTCAAGCCACTTAGACTACTCTCATGATAGATACAATCTATTTTGAAGAGCAGGTATCCGATCACCCTCGATCAATCGCCTTGTTCGAACGATTCCCTAAAGCCGATCGCATTCCTTGTTCTCACTACAAGGAAGTTTTCAACCCCAGTAGCCAGAATTTTCGAATACAGAAAAGAAAACCTGCTCTTATTCTCGCAAAAAATTCTGGCACGATGGTACACCCCGTTCCTGATACCTATGGGATAGGAGGAAAACACAATCATTATTTTTCGCACATGCTGAATTGCCTGTATGATTGCCGTTATTGCTTCCTGCAAGGAATGTACCCTTCGGCTCATTATCTTCTTTTTGTTAATTACGAGG
>NZKO01000006.1 GCA_002692535.1 Opitutia bacterium | reverse complement strand
AATTGGCTTAATATTGGTTGGGCCCTGACCGGGGCCGCGAAGATTCACATCATTTCCGTGGAAGTGTTCCACCTCCCAACGGTGCTCGTAAATAGTGGCTACCGGACCGGCTGTTTCATGAGTCATCGCCTTAATGTCAAGATGCAGACGGCATGCAGGACTGTTAACTGCAGCGATAAAACGGCGAGCTTCCTGACAGGAACTAAGAAAGCTGGTTTCCACAGGGGAGAGCGGTTCCACTGCGAGAATAACTCCAAGCTCACCGGCAAGTTCACATACTTCTTGAATGACTGTCACCGCTCTTTCGAAAGCTACCTCGTAGGGAGTTCCAGGTTCCAGGTTCCTTTGCTGTGGACTCCCTAATACCATTATTTTTCCACCCATTTGAGAAGTCAGTAAGGTCAGCTTTTTTAAGTACTCACAAGCAGCTCTCCGCATGCCTTCATCTTGGTGAGTCAGATGTAATCCCACGGTTTTCGCCATCAACCAGTGTAGACCAATGATGTCAATGCCTGCTGAGTCGGCTGCCATAATACATCTTTGGGCATCCTCTTCGTTCACATCGAGGGGGTTATCTTTGAGAGTGAATGGGGCAATCTCGACTCCTTCGTATCCGATTTCTGCAATTTTGGAGAATCCATCCTCAATGGAGAGATGTTGAAGGACTTCGTTACAAAGGGCGAATTTCATTAGTATAGACTATACCTTACTTTTCCTTTTGTGAAAGGTAATCTTCAGAATTTCCAGCATGATCGGGCATCAGTGATGTGGGCTGCCCTGGATCTTTTGCTTGATTTTACTCCAATTATTTTCACGATAGGAATAATAAAAGGTTCCTTTCGCACTTGTGCTTAAAAATACCCACTGTGATTGATCGGTCATAAAAACAAAAGGAAATACTTCTCTGGTAGTTGCTATCCAACCAAGCTCGTCCTTCCATAACCAAATCCATTCGTTCTCAGCTTCAACGAGAAAGCACCAACCAAGTCTCAGATGGTAAATCCAGCCGCTTTCATGCTGAAAGTAAATGCCAAACCAAGAATCTTTTTTCCATTTGTCGCGGGCTTCTTTGGGGGACGAGGCATTTGGTTCATTTTCAAATGTTTTTTTTCGAGTAATTGAAACTCGTGCCCAAAGTTTATCCATCGAGAAGCCATCACTGACGGAGATAACCAAGTCGTAACGGTTGTCTGAGTTGTAGTCTAAGGGCAGGTCAAACGAAGGTACATCCTTGAACTCCAGAAAACCAGAAAGTGAATCTATTTTGAACAATGATGAATCTAATCCAAGATCTAAACTAAAACGAAGAGGATCATTTTCAGGATCAGTGGCCTTCAATTGTCCAATTTCCTTCGATTTTTCGGTTACCGATAGATTTATGGGATGTAAGAGAGATGTTTGATAGTCAAAGATAGGTGGTCCATTCTCTTTCAAATCGATGACGCGAATCCTAATCTTCTCCGTTTCTTCCAAAAACCAATTCGAAGCCGTAACGGAAATTTCATAAATATTATCTTTGTTTTGATCCTGTGGATTTTCATAATCGGGTTTAAGAAGAAAGGATAATTTGCCACTGATCGGATTAACTTGGAAGTTTCTGGAATCAGGTCCCGTTATCTTGTAACTGAAATAGAAAATTCCGTTATCATTAAGTGAAAGCCGAAGAACAAATGATTCATTTTCTTCCACTTCTATTTCATTTGAAGTGGGTTCGGTATCTTTTGCTTTGTTTTTATTGTCAAGCCACTTCATTGGTGTGTAGTGGATACCTTTACGGTCCACCGCTGAAGCCTTCATTCCAAGTGCTCCAGTGATGGCGTTAGGAGTGATGTTTCTCTTGGTTTCGCCGTTTCGATTCGTTGGATACATTAGTTCCTGAGGATCTTTGTCATGTTCTAATTGGAAACAATGACCAAGTTCATGTAGTGCTACGGTTTCAAAGTCGTATTGCATAAAATTAATTTTTGATGGGTTTTCTCCATAAAACCAATTTGTGCCCTTATTGAATTCTATCTTCAAACTGGTAATCCAAGAAGGTTCGCCGTAGTAGTTTATCCATTGAGAATATGCTAACCCAAGGGAACCATGCAGGTTTTTGAAAGTGACAAGTGAATCGCCTGAATTATCGGAAACTGTCCAGTTGACTCCAGTAAGATCAACCCATTTTTGAACTGCTCTTTTGAATGCTTCCTTCGCTTTTTTTGGAACTGATTTGTCAAAAAAGAAAGTATAACCGCCTTTTCCATTTTTATCTATAAATTGCTTTGACGAAGATTGCTTTGGAAGATCACCCATTCTTCTTTGCCATGATTGACCAATATCGCCGATGTAATTATGTCCATTAGAAATAAATCCTCCACATATGCAATTTTCGTGGGTGATTGATTGCGTGTTCGCATTACTTGAAGACAACGAAAAAAATAAACATGTTATCGCTGTAATCGCTATCATTCAAATAAATAATATATATAAATACACCAAATGCAAAAAATTTCAAAACTATATTTAGACTCGACCTCCTTTGTGCTTTTTTTTGGATGTAAGTATGGACAATGCAATAGGGACCCCGTTCACGAATTCAGCAACCCGTGTATTGCTCTGCGGATCCGGAGAGTTGGGAAAAGAAGTGGTGATCGAATTGCAAAGATTTGGTGTCGAGGTGATTGCTCTCGACGCATACAGCAATGCACCGGCTATGCAGGTGGCGGACCGTTCGCATGTCGTTTCCATGCTTGATGGTGAAGCCTTGCGAGAAATTATTCTTCATGAAAAACCAAACCTTGTCATACCCGAAGTGGAGGCCATTGCCACCGATGTGCTTGCACAATTAGAAGCTCAAGGAGAAACCAAAATTGTTCCCACTGCCCGTGCCACACAATTAACTATGAATCGCGAAGGGATAAGGCGTCTGGCAGCTGAAGAATTGGGTTTAAAAACATCTTCCTTTAAATTCGCAGAGACCGAGGAAGAATTTAAAATGGCTGTTTCCGCAGTCGGAATACCATGTGTGGTAAAACCCATAATGAGCTCTTCTGGTAAGGGCCAGAGCACAATCAAAAGAGAAGAAGAGATAATGCCTGCGTGGGATCATGCCCAAGCCGGAGGTAGGGCAGGGCGAGGTAAGGTGATTGTCGAAGGGTTTGTTGAATTTGATTATGAGATCACTCAACTCACGGTCCGCCATACGGGTGGCACTTCCTTTTGTGACCCCATTGGACATGTTCAGGTGGAAGGTGATTATCGCCAGTCTTGGCAACCTCAGCCAATGTCTGCGGGAGCCAAGCAAGAATCGCGAAAATATGCCGAAAAGATAACCACGGCACTGGGTGGATATGGGATTTTTGGGGTTGAGCTTTTTATCAGGGGTGATGAAGTTTTGTTTAGCGAAGTTTCTCCCCGCCCTCACGACACCGGCATGGTAACCATGATCTCTCAGGATCTTTCTCAGTTTGCCTTGCATGCCCGTGCCGTTCTCGGACTCCCGATACCCTCGGTCCGTCAATTTGGACCCTCCGCTTCAAGTGTTATTCTGGTCGAGGGCAATTCACGGGAGGTAATTTTTGGTAATCTTAACCAGACCCTGCTCGAAGATGATGTGCAACTACGGCTATTTGGTAAGCCTGAGGTCAAAGGGCAGAGAAGAATGGGCGTTGCGCTTGCACGCGGGGATTCCATCGAGAATGCAAAGGAGAAAGCGATGAAAGCGAGTTCATCCGTATCCATTTCGTTGATGTGAAACTGCTTTATTTAAAAAGAACTTGCCAAAACCGCTGCCCAAGGTGCGGTAAGGGTAAAGTCTTGAAAGATATTTTTTCCAGGCGTGATTTCTGTAATGTCTGTGAATTTGAATTCAATCGGGAAAACGGATTTTTTCTGGGGGGAATTCCGGTAAGCTACACTTTAATATGTACCTTTTGGATTGTGCCTTGGCTGATTGCTTATTTTTTTGGATGGGCAACGGTATTGATGACTATTATTTGTTCAATTTTAGGTTCCGTTGCATTTACTTATTTGGGATATGCCTACTGCCAGTGCTTATGGTTGGGCTTGTACTTTTGCTTTGCAAATAATGAAATGCCGGTTTTGGACTCAACTGCTGAAAATGAATGAATGATTTTAACGAACTTTTAATTATGCTCGAAAAATTTCGGGATGAGCGAGACTGGGGTCAATTCCATGATTCAAAAAATTTGGCTTTGGCACTCTCCATCGAAGCAGCTGAGTTAAATGAATTATTTCTGTGGAAAAAGGAATCTGATTCTGAAGAAGTTAATCTAACACGATTACGCGAAGAGCTTGCAGATGTCTTTGCTTACGCCATCATGTTGGCCGGCAGGCATGGTCTGGAGGTTTCTGAAATAGTGAAAGAAAAGATCGAAAAAAATGCCAGAAAATATCCTGTCGAAAAATCCAAGGGTAGTTCTCGCAAATACAAAGAACTAAATTCCAATCTTTGATTCAAATTTCCTTCGTATCTATCACGACGATGGTTGACCTTGATTCTCCTATCTAAGAAATTCTTGAAATGAAAAAGTTTTTATCCTTTTTACTTCTCAATCTTTTTTCATCAGGATTTCTTTTTTCGGAGTCCCTTTTTAATGGCGAAAATTTGAAAGGATGGGAGATGGATGTCCCTGCACTTGATAAAAACTCGAATCTACCAAGACCTTTTGCAGTTCGAGATGGGATGCTAGTGAGTCTGGGTAAACCGGCAGGGCATCTGTTGACTGAAAAAGAATATTCCAATTATCGACTTGAGGTTGAATACCGTTTTGCCGCTAAACCCGGTAATTGTGGTATCCTCGTTCATGCATCCAAGTTACGCAATTTGTACGGGATGTACCCACAATCCATTGAAGTTCAGATGAATCATCAGCATGCCGGAGATTTCTGGTGTATCGTTGAGGATATAAGAGTAAAGGATATGGAGAAAAGAAGAGGACCCAGAAAGAATTGGGGCATCACTGAGGGTAAGGCACGCAGAATTCTAAATCTAACCGATGGCTCTGAAAAACCGGTGGGCATGTGGAATTTTATGAATATTGAATGCAGGGAGAATGAGATTAGGGTGTGGGTAAATGGTGACTTGGTGAACCATGGATTTGACTGCACTGCCAAAAGTGGAAAACTCGCCATACAGGCGGAGGGTTCAGAGGTCGAAATTAGAAAACTTGATTTAAGAAGTATTAAAAAAGCGGATTAGAAAACATCTTCCTCGATACCGTCGTCATATTCGTCATAAGTGTCAAATGAGGAGCTGTCGGGTTCGTCGGAAACGGGTGATGCACCATCTTCTTTTTGGATTTTATACCCATTGATGGAGGTGAACCATTTGGTTACGCCATCCTTCCCAGTCCACTCTCTTCCGTTGACACGGGCATCAATTGATACTTTGTCACCAACCTGAAGTCCCTGGCTTTTTTCAATGGCTTCTTTAGTGAATTCAACTGGAACAGGGTTATCCCATCTTCCGTCACCAGTTTCTATAACCACTTGGTGTTTACGGAAACCATTTTTTCCATATTCGCGAACTTCGTCCACAAACTTAACTTCCCCTCTTATGTTAACTTCATTCATTGGTATAGCTTAAACTTTTTTTGCCGATTCGCCAACCTTTGATCCAAGAGAAAAGAAAATGTATTGAATGAAAGGAGGTAGATGAGGAAAGAAGACTAGTATGATTAGAGATCACAATTGATGACTGATGATTCCTAAGGCTTCATTCAAAATGATGTGTCCGAATAACCAGATTCTTGAATATTGAAGAATGTTCCTCTTTGGGTTGTTGAAGAATTTTCTCNAAACAAGCAATCAGATTTGCTTGCAAATCAATAAGCTTTCGAGTGGGGAAATCNCTCACAAGNGGAAGTAAGCGACCAAGGAACCAAGGGTTTTGCGAAAAAAGATTAAGCGTGGTTTTTTCAGAANGATCTNAAAAATGACTCTTGTATTTCTGGCCTAAACGCTGCAGTTGCTCCTTGCCTAGCCTCTGATTCGGGTCAATTTCACCACCATCCACCAAAACTCTTAACTGAATAAGCAGTCGGTTCCGATTTTGAAGCGTGGATAAAAGAGGTCGAGCATCCTTTCCTTGAAAAAAGTGGCGGTCAATCGCTTCCACTGCCCATTCTAATTTACCTGAAAAAAATGCCTCCGATGCCTCAAAGAAATCACCTTCTCCATAGTCTGGTACTAGTTCTAAGATAAGGTCTTCGGTGATTTCAGTGCCATCATCTCCGAGAAAAAGAGCCATTTTTTTGGTTTCTTCGACTCCTAATCTTGGGTGCGCCCCAATCTTTGCGGCCAGGTATTCCAATGCTCCTGAAGAAAAGGATACTCCATATTCCTTTGCCGTTTCTTCAACAATTCTGCGAAAGGCAGTGTCTTCTTTTTCTTGTTTGGCGACATCCTCATATGAAGCGTTTTTCTGTAGCCATTTAACGAAGGAGTGATTTCGATGGACTGGACATGCGGAAATAATGATTTTAGATTCATCCAAATTTTCAAATGAAGATTTTACCGCATCAAGGGCATCTTTGGTTCCTTGAGCGGACCCAGTCTTGGATTGATTTAAGAAATTGATCTCATTTATCCATACAAGCTTACCACCCCCAAATAGAGATAGTGTTTTGCACGCGGATTTGGCTTCGTTAAGAATTTGCTCTACGATCTCAACCTTTTCCGCTCTTCCGTCTATAATCTCCCTCGACAAATCGTCAGGGAAATCTGGAGACAGTTCTTCGAAAACCTCTTTTGCCCTTTGTCTGACAAGATAGTCGTCGTCACCAACAATCGCTATCAGAGATGAATCGGACATTTCCTATTTGAACCAAGCAAGTTTGCAAAGCCAATTCAAATTGTGCCCGAATCGGCGGCAGCAAAAACCTCTTCCAATTTGTATTTTCGAAGTTTACGACGCATCCAATCAAGAGCAGCAGTGGCAGCTCTTCTACGATTTGATGTACGATCTCCCTTTAATGAGAGTTTTTTCGCCCATACTCCAATGGGGGAGGCATAACCAAGGTAGATGGTTCCAACGGGTATTACTTGGCTGCCACCTGATGGACCTGCGAAGCCAGTGGCACTGAGACCGTAATCGGCACCATATTTTTCACATGCACCAGTAGCCATGGCAATTGCAACCTCTTCACTCGCGGCACCATGTTGCGACAACATGCTTTCTGGGACATCCAAAATCTGCACTTTTGCATCGTTGTGGTAACAGACAGCCCCGCCATGAAAAACCTTCGAGATTCCTGGAATCTCAGTAAACTGAGACGATAACAGTCCACCCGTACAGGATTCTGCAACAGCTAAAGTCTTGTCGAGTGATCGAAGTTCGCGAAAGATTACTCTGGCGAGGCTATGATCTCCAAAACAAACGAAATTTTCCCCAAGTTCCTCTCTGCAGGAATCCCCGATTTCTTGGAGTTGCTTTTCAGAAATGGAGTTTTCATCGAGCGAACTGAGTCTAAGGTCGACCATACCAGCATGAGCACAGTAGCCAACTATCAGTCCATTTATTTCTGATAGGATTGGTTGTACCAATTCAGCGAGCGCTGATTCGCCGATACCGGCAGTTCTCAATTGCAGGTAGCAGTCTATTTCGGGGAAAATTCCTTCCTCTTGTAATCTGGGAACCACCTGTTCCAAAAACATCGGGTGCATCTCGCGGGCCGGTCCAGGCAACATAACCAAGATCTTATTTTCCTTTTTAAGAAAAAGGCCAGGAGCTGTTCCATAGGGGTTATTGAGGACTTCTGCAGACTCGGGACGATAGCACTGGCGGTTGTTTGATTTGGGCATTGGCCGTTCAAGTTGAAGAAATCTTTCCTTAATAGCATCTTCAATTTGAGTATCGTATACCATTTTCTCACCAAGAATTTCAGCAATGGTTTCGCGAGTTATATCATCACTGGTTGGACCAAGACCACCAGTTGTGATAACCACATCTGATCGTTTCCAGCAATCCGTGAAGAATAGCTTTATATCTTCTGTTTGATCACGGATTACCAAGTTGGCAGCAGCTTCTATCCCATGATGGGCAAGTTGGGCACCCAAGTAGGTAAGGTGTTCATTTTCTCGTATGCCAAGGAGGAGTTCATCACCCAGAGTGATCGTTTCGATTCGGACAGAGTCGGTCATTTCAAATTGAATTCGGGCTTGTTTGCAGTTTCGTTTATTGTCTTATTTTATAAAATGTAGTGAGATTCCTCTCTAATTGCCAATGCAAAATCATATTGTTGAAATGCGTAAAATCGCTCGTCAGCTTCCACAGAAGGCTGGGGTATACTTGATGAAGGATCGATTGGGGCAAGTAATATATGTGGGGAAAGCGAAAAATCTTCGCAAGAGAGTCAGCAGTTATTTTCAAGGTTCAAAAAAATTTGTTTGGGCCCAACCTAAGATTGGGGCAATGGTTCACATGGTCCGTGAAATTTCAACGCACGAAACCAGAAATGAGACGGAAGCCTTACTTTTGGAAGGGAAATTGATCAAGGACCTAAAACCTCGCTACAACACTGATTTTACTGATGACAAACAGTTTTTGCTGGTAAGGGTAGATTTACAGAACCCACTGCCACGATTTCGTCTTTGTAGAAATCGCAAAAATGATGGAGCTTACTATTATGGCCCTTTTGCTCAGGCTGGATTGCTTCGTTCTACCCTTTCTGAAATGAGAAAGAAATTTGGTATTCTTCTCAATGATGCCAAGCCAGTGAATATTGGTAAGAGACGCTGGCGTCTTTATGATGACGCCCGTGCCGAAATTTTCGCTGGCTACAATGAAACTACCGAGGAGGAGTACATTCAAAGGGTAGAGAATGCATGTTCATTCCTAGAAGGAAAGACAAAGGATTGGTTAAGCGAATTACGTGATGAAATGAACGGTTATGCGGAAGCTATGGACTTTGAGCGTGCTGCACAATTGAGAGATTTGTCCAATGCTCTTGCTCAGACAATCAAACGAAATCGCAGATTCTCCCGAACCGTGCCGGAAAATGAAACGGATGATTCCAAATTGATGGAAGAACTTTCACTGAAATTGGGTTTGGCAAATGCACCCAAAATTATCGAATGCTTCGATATCTCTCATGTATCGGGAACTTTCGTTGTTGCTTCAATGGTACGCTTTGTTAAAGGCAAACCATACAAAAAGGGATACAGGCGATACAAAATCAAAAGTTTTGAGGGAAATGATGATTTTCGAGCCATGGAGGAGGTGGTCTTCCGACGTTATGGAAGACTTAAGGAAGAGGGTAAGGACTTTCCAGATCTCGTTGTTGTTGACGGAGGCATCGGGCAGGTAATGTCTGCGAGTAAGGCTTTTTGTATGCTTGAAAGTAATTTTATCCCATTGATAGGTTTGGCTAAAAGAGAAGAAACCATTGTTTTTCCTGATAAAAGAGACGACCTCAAACTCTCGGCTAATGATCCAGTATTACGGCTTTTGCAAAGAGTAAGGGACGAAGCTCACCGCTTTGCAAATCGTTTTAATGCCGATTTGAGAAGTAAAAAGATCAAGGAATCCATCCTCGATGATTTTGTAGGATTGGGTAAGCTACGAAAGGCTTCCCTCCTCGAAAATTTCGGCAGTTTGGAAAAGCTACGCAAAGCTAGTGTAGAGGAATTGAGGAATGTCGATGGTATAGGTCCTAAATTGGCTTTTAGGTTACACGAATTCTTGGGAAATGGATTAAAATCATGATTTTAATTTACAGAACTTTTCTTTTTTCCAGTGTGGTTATCCATATCTTTGGGGTTGAGCAAGACTGGCCACGTTGGCGTGGTTTATGGGGGGATGGAACTTGGGATGGACCCAAGCTTAAGAAGGATTTGAGCGTGGACGGACTAAAGATGCGATGGAAAAAACAGGTTTCTCCTGGGTATTCTGGAGTTACCGTTGCGAATGGTTTGGCATACCTAATGGATAAACCTCCAATTACTAAGGGTAGGGAAGTCGAAAGAGTAATTTGTATAGACGTTGAAAACGGAGAGCTTGTTTGGGAGTTCAGTTATCCTGTAATTTATGAGAAACTGGAATATGGTAAAGGTCCGAGAGCATCAGTGACGATCGAAAACGGATATGCATATGGTCTGGGTGCGATGGGGCATGCTTATTGCCTAAAAGCCGATACTGGTAAGAAAGTTTGGTTTCGGAATCTTGTGGAAGAGGAAGACTGTCCCCCACCAATTTGGGGTTTCTCATCTTCTCCGGAGCCTCTTAATGATGTAATGCTTTATCATGTTGGCGGGCGAAAAGGAAATGTGATCGCGTTGAATCCCGCAACTGGAATCACCCTATGGCAGACTGGAGGAGACAATAGAGCAGGGTATGCGCCGCCAATTAGATTAACTCAAGGGAGTTCCAAGGTATTGTTGTGCTGGGGACCGAATAAGATTATGGGATTGCCAGTCGGCGGAGGACAGGAGTTATGGAGTATACCCTATGAAGTGAAATACGGAGTCTCCATTGCTAAGCCTATTTTAAAAGATGACATTGCCTTGGTTTGCGGATATTGGAATGGGTCCAGAGCCATTAAAATCGAAAACTCTGGAACAAAAGCTTCTCTTCTTTGGTCGGAAGAAGAAAAGATTCGTGGCTTGATGTCACAACCTCTCTGTAGAGACGGAACGGTTTATCTTCTGGACCGAACTTACGGTTTAACTGCTTTCGAATTACAAACGGGGAAAATCTTATGGCGGGATGAACATAACTTGACTGCCTCGGGTCGTAATCCTCATGCGAGCCTTGTGTGGCTGCAAAATACAGGGGGACAAGTGCTTTCACTCAATGCTGAGGGGGAACTTGTTTTTTTGACTTTGTCGCCAGCTGGGTATTTGGAGCATTGGCGCGAGCAAATTGTTGGAGAAACTTGGTCTCACCCCGCCTATTCAGGGAACAAAGTTTTAGTGCGAGACGATCGAAATATCTTTTGCTGGGAACTGCCTGTTCAAAAAATTGACAAGTGACTAGAATTGTCTGGGTGGAATTTCCTCAAAAAGTTTCTCCTTTTCAGAAAATTTCCTCTCTTTTGGTAATCTTTTGATCCATGCATTGGCAATCACCCTACTGTAATCATCTGCAACTTCTACGAGCGTAGCATTGTAGTCAAATTGCCGTGCATTTGAAAAGGACCAATTTCCGTCGATATATTTAAAATCGAGTGACAGCTTTGTATGTACTTGAATAATCGAGTCATAGCCTTGAGCAAAGTCCGACTCTTCCTGATACTGGAACTCTGTCCAGTTGAAGGGAAACTGAATAGTCGCAAGAAAATCTTTACCGGAGAGACTTCCTTCTGATGTGCTAACATTCATGTCTCCAATTTCTATTTGGAAGCGGTTATTCTGGTTTACCCAATCCTTTTTAAATTTCTCTAGGTACTCATCAAACTTTTGGGAGGTCGTTTTTTTGGGGGGGTCTAATTCCGAGCAGGAAGCCCAAAATAGAAAGTAGATTGAAAACAGAACATTGGAGTAGAATCGAATCATGGAGCTAAGTGCCATTTATTTAACTTAAATATTTGAATCTTCGGGTAAAACATTTTCCAAATTAACTTTCATCATCAGATATTTTTGAGGCAGTTTTTTTGTGTCTATTTACCAGTGATTTTATTTAGCTTTTAAGGACAAAGAACCTTGCAAGTTAAATCATTGACTCACATCAGTTGCTTTATCAAGGTATATAAAATGAAAAAAATATTAATATCTTTTGCCCTAATTCCCCTTTTTATGTCAGCTAAAACGCGCCTTTCAGATTATTATGTCGGATTTGAGATAGCCACAGTTGTTGATGACAACAGTTTTGATGGCGAGACCTATGATCTATCTGCTAATTTGGTACCTCTTGAGAATTCAAGTATACAAATCAACCTCACAGTAGGTGACTTCGATGATGGTGCTGATATGCTAGATTTGGGTGCCGCTTATCTCTATCATTTTGACAATTTTGACGGTACGGTTCCTTTCATTGGTGTCGGATTGAATTATGTTGATTTGGATACTGCTGATGATGTTCTTTGGAACTTATATCTGGGTTTGGAATTTTCCGTAAGTGACCAACTTACACTCCTGCCCCAACTTCGGATTTATCAAGGGTTTGATGATGGTGTATCTGAAGATACAGAGCTGGAAGCTAGCATTGCTCTTACATACTGGTTGGCGGACGCACACGGAGTGAGTTTGAGCTACACTCATAATGCTTTGGGAGAAACCGACTATTTTGGACTACAGTACCTGTATTCATGGGAATAATCCATTAGACAGTAACAGAGCTTGGTCCTTGGACCTTAATTGCCATCACACTTCAGTTGGTTTGTAACTATCAAGCACACTGCAAATCTTTGACATGAAACTTTTCAAAACATCGATAGGTTTCTTGGTTGAGGAAAATGGTATTCTGCTAAATCCCATGCTCGATATTGATTGGGATGAACTAATCAATCGGGATAATCTTCATTCTTTTCTCAAAGATAGTTTGTCCGATCAAAAGGTTGGACAAGTAAGAATTTCAGATTTTGAGATATTAAAGCCAGTTGGATCTCAGGAAGTTTGGGCAGCAGGCGTGACTTATTACTCGAGCCGGCTTGCAAGGATGGAAGAATCAAAAGATTCCGGGGGAGGTGACTTTTACAGCCGAGTATATGTAGCGGATCGCCCTGAGATTTTCTTCAAAGCAACCTCCTCGAGAACAGTGGGTCCTGGTGAACCCTTTCGAATAAGGAATGATTCCACTTGGGATGTTCCCGAACCCGAGCTGACTCTTTGCGTTACATCAAGTGGTAAGATTGTTGGGTATACGATTGGTAACGATGTTTCATCAAGAAGTATCGAAGGTGAAAACCCACTTTATCTCCCACAGGCCAAAACGTTTGACGCATGTGCTTGTCTGGGACCTTGTCTGTATGTTACGGAAAATCCATTATCGGAGGAAACTTCGATTAAGATGGAGATTATCCGTGGATCTGAGCTCGTTTTTGATGGACAAACCAGCTTGAAAGAGATGAAGAGAAAACCTCAGGAACTCGTCAACTATCTATTACGGGAAACTTCTTTTCCTCAAGGTGTTTTTTTGATGACTGGTACTGGAATTGTTCCAGGCACGGATTTTAGCCTTAAATTAGGTGACCTTGTTCAAATTACCATCGATCCAATTGGTACTCTTTCAAATACCGTTGGGGCTTGAGTTGTCTGATGTTCGATTATAATCGTTGAGCTATGGAAAGCTCAATCATTGGATATTCGCGTGGAGATTACAGTGCAAAGACCTTTCAGGCGGTAAATCCGTCTAATGGAGAAAAGCTTAGTGTCCATTATGCATTTGCATCATACAGTGATGTTGACAAGGCTTGTGAAATTGCAGCAGATGCTGCTATGGAAATGGCAGGATTCGATGGGAAGAAGAAAGCCGTTTTCCTTAGGTTTCTTGCAGATGGAATTGATGAGATAACAGATCTACTCGTAGAGATCATGAGATTGGAGACTGGTCTCCCCGAACCTCGCGTGCGTGGTGAAACTGGAAGAACTTCCGGACAGCTGAGAATGTTTGCCAATTTGGTTGAGGAGGGGAACTGGGTGGATGCCAGAATAGACCGTGCACAACCAGAGCGACAACCGCTACCCAAACCCGATTTGCGCTCAATGTTGCGCCCTATGGGACCTGTTGCGGTGTTTTGTGCGAGTAATTTCCCACTTGCATTTTCGGTGGCAGGTGGAGACTCAGCCTCTGCTTGGGCTGCAGGATGTCCCGTTGTTGTGAAGGCTCATCATGCCCATCCTGGCACGGCATTGCTTGTTGCGGAGAAAGTGGTCGATTGCCTAAAGGCATGCGATTGGCCTGAAGGAGCTTTTTCTTTGCTTTTTGGAGAGGGGCGTACGGTTGGGCAGGCATTGGTTTCAAATCCTTCAATCAAGGCAGTTGGATTTACAGGTTCAAGATCAGGGGGGAAAGCCCTATTTGATGTTGCAAGCAGTAGACCAGAACCCATTCCGGTCTTTGCAGAAATGAGCAGTATCAATCCTATTGTCGTTTTCAATGAGATGGATGATCAGACAACGGAAGAATTTACGGATGGGCTAATGGGGTCCGCTACTTTGGGAACGGGGCAGTTTTGCACCAATCCGGGTGTCGTATTTCATCCTGGTGGAAATTGGGGCAAGACTTTCGTATCTTCCTATGCAAAAAAGATGAGTGAGTTTTCTCCTTGCCCAATGCTGCATAAGGGGATTCGTCAAGCTTACTTGTCAGGTTTGAACCGATTATCCAGTACTCCGGGAATCGAAGTAGTTCATCAATCAGAATTAGATCTACAAGACCCTGGTTGTTTGGCTGGTACCTGTGTCATGAGCACTCATGCAGATAATTTCCTCAATGATGAATCGATGATGGATGAGGTTTTCGGGCCATCCACTTTGCTGGTAGCATACGATTCGAAGGAGCAACTTATGGAATTGACCAAAAGAATTGAGGGACAGTTAACCATTTCCCTTTTTGGAGAAAATTCTGACTTGATTGAAAATGAATTGCTCATTGCTTTTTTGGAAACAAAGGCTGGAAGAATTCTTTTTAATCAATTTCCAACAGGAGTTGAGGTTTGTCCATCTGTGGTTCACGGCGGTCCTTACCCTGCCACATCGGATTCTCGTTCGACATCAGTTGGTACAGGAGCAATTTTACGCTTTGCCCGCCCCATTTGTTATCAGGGTTTTCCTGACAAATTCCTGCCAGTTGAATTACAGGAAAAAAACCCTCTAGGGATAAGAAGGAGTGAGGTCTAGGGCTTTTATTTGGATTTTTGCGTTCTTCGCAGGAACTTTTTTGCGGGGAAGCATTCCAAGTCATGAAAAAGGAAGGATCCATGGCATTCTAACTTCCAAGGCTGAAGCTTGGGTAGAGGTAAAGGATGATAAGGGATATGCTCATCGATATCTCGCCCCATGGTATGGGAATTCTCCGTCTTCAGGCGGGTTTTTCAAACAGGAAATTTTAGATCAAATAAAGGAGGTTGTAGTAGGTAATCGTGTCACTTTGGATTGGATGATGGACAGGCATCTCAGGGTCCTTGACATCAAAGTTACCAAACCAAACTGGAAAAAAACTTTGTTTGAAGGATATCTATTGGAGATAGGAGACAGGTGGATTGACGTGCAAAATAAGAATGAGGGTATACCTTGGAGATTTTATTTGCCATGGGTCGGCGGGTATCCATCAAGTGGAGGTGGGTATGACCAGAGCATTCTTGCTCTTCTTCGAGAACACAAGCCCACCAATCCGATCATATTCGAATGGAGTTATGAACTTCGTCCGAGAATTGTAAAACTCTTTTCGAGAGAAGAGCTGTCCTTCAAACCATTTTATGAATTAGATAAAGTCCCATCATGGTTGGGTTCGCCCCGAGTTAGTAAAATTGCAGGAGAGGGGTTCGCTCAAAAGACTGACAAACTAAAAGCGCGACCGGTCAATCCTTTTGATGGAGTTGCTGGAGGAGTAGGTTTTAATCCCTTTGATAATTTAGGCGGGGAAACTGATACGGAAAGCGTGGGTGCACCTATTGGAGGTTCCGTTAACCCATTTGATCAGGCTACCAATACACAACCTTCTTCCTCAATCAATCCTTTTGCTAGCGTTAGTAATCCGTTTGAAAACATTTCACCTTTTGAGCAAGCTTCCGTTGATAAATTGCCAACTAATAGCAAACTTGATGAACTCGTTCTTTCTTCGGTTGAATTGAAAGAGGTTTCATTGCCAGATGCACTCATGGTGATTTTACGAAAAGCAAGAAATGTTGACCAGAAAGAGAAGCGTTCTGAGTTTAAGGGAGTAAAGCTAAGGATCGATCTGGATGGGATGGAAGCATCGGATGAATTTCCCAAAGTTTCCGTCTCTTTAAAACAGGAAAAAATTGGAAAAGTGATTTCTGAAATAGTTGCTTCGGTTGGTTGGACTTTTTCAATCCAAGAGGAAGTGATAGTGGTTCGTAAGCAACAAGAAAAGATCAAGCCACAAATTCCCGCTAATCCGTTTGATTCTTTAAACCAGCAAACGACGAATCCATTTGATTTGGGCGGGCAGTAAAACCTTTTACCTGACTCGAACTAATATCCCGTATTGTCTGCTTGACAGTTAAATGTGACTATAGCTGGGGATCAAACTCCAAGGAGTTTTGGGTAACTGTCTTACTGCGTAGGGGCAACTGGCTACCGTCGCTTAAAAACCAGGACGCGGATGTGGCGGATCCTTCCTCCCATGTTCTTTGGGTTTTAGTTCTTTTGGCAAAAATTCTCTCGTTCATGGGAATTACTTCCTTTGATTCGCGACTATCCCACAAAACATCAACAGCTTCTCCCGATTCAGCGACTCCAACGATCTGAAGATCTAACCGATAGGAACTGTTATTCGCATCGTTGTTTTTAATCATCTCAATACCTTTACGATATGCATCATTAACAAAAGCTTCATAGTTGGAGGGGTAAGTTTCGATGATTTCTTTGGATATCGCTTTTCTGAGAACAATAGAATTGATGTGTGAAGACCAAATTGGAGAGATTAAATTGTCTTTCTCATCAGCTGTGTAAACAAGTGCCGGCTTTTTCTCAGGGTTACGGTGTGGTGGTAGCTCGAGAATGTTTGATCTTGCAGAGTCAATTGCACGGGAGAGTCCATTATTTGTGGCAGGGAATTCAATTTTTTCCTGGTCCGGAAGAACTACGAATAATTTTTCTGTTTTGGGATAAAATTTAGTTTGTTCATTTGCCAATAATCCATCTTCATTGAAAAAACCTTCTTCTTTTAGCAAATCGCTTTCATTAAGGTTTTTTCTGTCCCCTGGGTGGTAGTAGGATTTGTAGGAACCGATGGGATTGCCTCTTTTGAATTTAGCTCTTAAGCGAATGTGATTTTTTACCTCAAGTTCCTTATTTTGCTTAATCGTTTCCTTGTACCTGTAAATATCTCCTTCCGATGCCACATAATAAAGTGAAAAGTTTCCGTCCAATTCCCCATTGAGGAAATTCTTTTCGTAGTTTAATTCCCCAATTTTTCCGTAAGAGGAAAACTTTCCATGCCTCTTCCCGTTTTTGTAATTTCCCATGAGTCGAATCTTGCCGCTGGGATGTCTAAATTCAAATGGTCCGTGTTTTAGACCGTTAACAAAACCTATTCGGAAACGTTCTTTGCTGTTCTTATCATCATCTTTGAAAATTCCCAGAAATGAATCCCATAATCCCAATTCGATCTTATTATTTTGAATTTCCTCATCTGTGAAATAATCGACGACGAAATCAGGTTTGGTTTCTTCGTTAATTACCTCCCGGTAACCGTAAGGATATAATTTGGTTATTTCGTACAGCATCTTGGTACCATTTTCATCAGTCCTGTACTCAATGTCAGTCGGTCCTACAGTCTTGTCGCTGCATGAGCAGATTACGAGTAAGAGGAATGAAGACAACGAATTTATCAGTCTTTTGCTTCGTGAGTGATTCATGGATACTATTGACTCTAAATCTTAAGGGCACATTTGAATGTTTCGCAATTGAAAAGTCACTTCGTTCGAGCACGCACCTGATCAGCAATTTCAAGAATATCTTTCGTGGGTAGGGTAACGACGGCGGAAGGTAACCCTCTCTCCATTTTGTAAACCACAACGCCCAACCAATTCGCGTTTTTGTCAAAAACGGGAGTCCCAGGCTTGGTTTTTTCAATAACCATATATTTTCTTGGCTTTAAGATAATAGCATTAACCCATCCTTTAATCAGCATGGATTGCCTGTAAAGGTTTTTTCCCAATTTACCCATCGACACTACTTCATCGAGAACTTTTAAATCAACGGGAGCATTCGAGCGGTTACAAAAAATGGGAAACATATTGGACTTTTTTTCAATGGGTAGAACAAAAGCCAAATCCAAATCCGCATCTTTAAGCAAGATTTTAGCTGGAATTTCTGTTCCGTCGGGGTTGAGAATGAGAACTTCAGTGTAGCTAACCTGAACGGAAGCAGACCCTAAGCGCAATCTGGAGAGAATCTTACTTCGGGGATCTACAGTTGAAAGAGAAAGTACAGTTAATCCGTCATCTGCGATGATAGTACCCAATGCCTCAAGTTTTTGCTCCTGAGGTGGCATGCTTCGTCCATTCGCACTTATTTCTACTTTCATGGTAAAAGAAACCCATGTTACGCAATCCGCCTTTTCTTCAAGGAGCTTTTGCCATTTTTGGACAGTATTTGCTCCTCCATAATAAAAGGTGACAAAATAGGGGATTGTGAATAATACTATTTTTGAAAACATTTTGAAAATCAAATTTTGGAATTATCCCAGTCAGGTTGTAGTTCAAGAAAAAGCGTATGTATTCCTCTACGTACAAATACAGTTATCCTTTGGGCTCTTTCGAGGATCAGTTTTTGGAGAATTTTACTAAATTGGAGCACCGATCCCAATGATTTCCCGTCGACTTCCAAAAGTAGGTCACCCTGTTGAAGACCAGCGAGTGCCGCCCAGCCTGCCGGTTCGACATTTTCTACAATTAAGCCACTTGAGTTATTATCAAGTCTTTCTCTTACACGGTCAGAAAAGGCGATTTCTCTGACGGTAAATTCAAATGTTTTGTCCTTCAGTTTGGGCAATTCATTCTTAGGTGGGGGACGTTTGGAAAGATTAATTTTCAAACTTAACGGTTTGTTCTCTCTGAATCCTTCGATTCGAATTGAAGCATCAGTCCGGTATTGCTTGATCATATTTCCAAAGACTTCAGAGTCTTCGGGACGAGAAGCAGCAATTATTTGCCCATCAATACGGAACAATAAATCGCCAGGCTTGATACCTCCCTTCTTTGCAGGTGTATCTGGATAAACTTGAGTAACCCTTACGCCTTTGAACTTTAAGGGGACATCAAGTGCCTCTCTCAATTCCTGAGTTAGCACTTGGGTAGACAGCCCCAACCACGGTTTCCAAGCTTCAAGAGGTTGGCTTTCATCAGGTTCCGGACCGATTTTAACTACGGTGAGAAGTTGAGCCTGATTTCTTTCAAAATGAACTATTTTGGGAACAGGCTTTTTTTGGTTAAGGGTTATTTTCCTGCTTTCATCTACCAATTCCTGAATGCAGCCAATTTTTTTCGATCCTATTCTTACAATCACATCGCCAGGCAGCAGACTTGGTTTTGCACTGTAAGATGGGCCTCCACGACCAACAGTATGTACCTGAACGCCATTTCTGTCGGAACGCCTGTTTTCAAGTGCGGACATTCGGGTAAAGTCGCGAACGGTAATTCCCCAACTTCTAATTTCGATTTCTTTGGCAAATGCTGCTTCGCGATTATCGGTTTTTAAAATCCATGATTTTTTCTTTCCCTTCCGAGTACCCACAATCTTTACTTCGGTTCCTGGTTTTATCCCATACGCAAGTTGATTGAATATGGGAATATCTTCCGGGATTTTCGCATTCACTTCCTTACCTGCGTAAATCATGATAATGTCACCCGGAAGTAGTCCCGCATCTTGTGCGGGAGATCCATCGATAATACCACTGACAAGTATTCCCTCTCCTTGCGGATCAATAAGCGGTTGACACTCAATTCCGGTCCAGGACCGAGAAACAAAACCATTTGCAGTAAGTTCGGCGGCAACTTCTTTTGCTAGATTTGACGGAATCGCTCCGCCCAAACTGCCAATACCAACTTCATTAATACCAATAATCTCTCCTTTTTGGTTTACTAAAGGTCCGCCACTGTTACCGGGAAAAATAACTGCATCATGTCCAAGCCATCGAACCAGTTCACCAACATTCTCTCCATCTAAGCGAAAGCTTGTCCGGAAGGGTGAAATCATAGCCAGATTAGAAATAATTCCCCGTGTTATGGATTGAGATAATCCTGCCGGACTTCCCATTGCATAGCAGATATCCCCAATTTCTACTTTATCTGAGTTTCCAAATGTAGCTGTCTGAAAAAGATTTTCGTTAGAATTGTTTTCATCTAACCTTAATTTCAGAACAGCCAGATCAGTCATTGCATCGGCTCCCAATAAATCGGCCATGATTTCTTCACCGTTGTGTAAACGACAACTTAACCTGTTGGCATTACCAGCTACATGATGATTGGTTATAATTAAGCCTTCATTGCTTATGATTACGCCACTCCCGGTAGATCTGGATTTCATCATTCTCCCCCCAGCACCCTTTTCTGAAATAACCTCAACTCTGACAATTGCTTCGTATACTTCGAATAGATTTGGGTTTTGATCTAATTTTTTTGAGAGAAGGTTACTTTGGAAAGAAAGTAAAACTAGAGAAAAGTGGATATACGAAAGGCGATTTTTGATCTGGTTCATACAATCAGAGCGATGTCGGAAAAGGGTTTGGTTTGACTAAAAAAATTGAATCGGCAATTTTATAAATTAATTAGCATATGATGGAATTAGGCAACTCAAAGAGTTTACCCTTAAAAACTAGGACATTTTGAAAATTCTTACCGAAAAACAGACTAAGTTTCTTGGATTTGTTTCGTGTTGTGCTGGTGGTTTCGTCTTAGCAATTCTCTTCTCCCTAATCATATATTTGCTCAATAAGGCATTTGATCTTTTCGGNGGAGTGTTCTGGTCACTTGCGGTTTCTGGAATGTTGGCAATCTTGTTGAGACCTATTATCTGTTTTTTTGAAGAGAAAATTAAAATGGGAAGGATTCAATCCATCCTAACTTTGTACATTCTGGTTTCACTATTACTGACTTCTGTTTTGTGGTTTTTTGGAGGAAAAATCCTCAACCAATCAAGAGAAATGATGGGTTCTCTGGAAGAATGGCCTGCGATACTGGAAGCAAAAGCCAAAGAAAAGCTCCCGCCTGATTTGTGGGAGGGGATTTCAAATCACACGCAAGCGTTCAGGGAATATTGGGCAAATTTGGTNGGCAAAGACGANGATTTTTCAANCAGTGATTTAACTTCCGTAGAAAGATCTTTAGTTTCAAATCTNAANTCAATCGAGAAAGAAACCTGGACCAAGTTGGATCCTTCGGAAAAAGATGTCTTCTTTGGCTTCGAAAATAATGAGTCTCGGAATGAATTTCTGGCACGAAAAAAATTAGAGATGCAAAATCGTATGGTTGAATCCATCGGAAATCAAGGAGAGAAGATTGCCGAAAAATCGGCGGAAGTACTCAAGTCAGCATGGTCCGGAATGATTGATCTTTTCGCGAAAGTCACCTATCTTGCGGTAATTCCAATTTATCTTTTTTATTTCCTTGGGACAAATCGGAATCTGATTGATGAGTTGGAAAAGGAATTGTCATTTCTTTCAGAATCAATTCGGCAGGATATTGTTTTTCTTCTACGCGAGTTTGTTGGAATAATGGTTGCTTTTTTTCGTGGTCAATTGTTGATCGGCATCTTGATGGGGATTGGTTATGCAATTGGTTTCAGTTTTAGTGGTTTGAAGTTTGCTATCACCTTAGGAATCTTTTTCGGCTTGCTAAATATTGTACCTTACTTGGGTTCCATTATTGGAATTTCAACTGTCACCATTTTGGCCTATTTTCAACCGGGAGGAATAGCAGAGGGTGGAGGGACAAGCATTATCATTGGTTGCGGAATAACTTTTTTGGTGGTTCAACTAATTGAAAGCTATTTTCTTACTCCGAAAATTATGGGTGAAAAAACCGGTTTGCATCCAGTTGTTGTAATCGTTTCAATTTTCTTCTGGGGTACGGCACTGGGTGGTATCCTTGGTATGATTTTTGGAATACCTTTAACTGCTTTTCTTATTATTCTATGGAGATTGCTTTGCAAAAAATATTTTCGTTCCTCGCTCTGTTGAATTCTTTTTCAAAATTTTAGCTTTATATGGAAAGTTGCTCCTTAGGGGTAATTTCTGTCTTTGAGCAATTATTGTAACTTTGCTAATTTTAAATTGTTAGCAAGATTGCCTTGAAAGCTTATTCATACAGTGTGTGAATGTTTTGCATTCTTATGTCCGTAAAAGATAAAGATTTCGTTCACCTGCATGTACATTCTGATTTCAGTTTGTTGGATGGTTGTTGTCGAATGGACCGATTGATGGACCGTGCGGTTGAGCTGGGGATGTCCGCTATGGCACTCACGGATCATGGGAATCTTTTTGGGACCATTAATTTCATCAAGCAGGCAGAAAAGCGGGGGATCAAACCGATCATAGGCTGTGAGGGGTATATGGTTACAGACCATAAGAATGACGAGAAACCTGGTCGCGATAATCATAAGTCATACCACTTGGGTATGCTCGCAAAGGATTACGAAGGATATCAAAATCTATCTAAAGTTGTTTCTGATGCTCATGTGGATGGATTTTACTACCGNCCGAGGACTGATCTTGAGACTTTGGCGGAACATTCCAAAGGCTTGATTGCCTTTACTGGTTGTATGCAAGGGTGGATTCCTCAGCTGATTCTTCGTGGTAAAGAAGATGAGGCGGAAAAGGCCATGGGGCAGATGATTGATATTTTTGGGAAAGAAAATTATTTTGTCGAACTTCATAATCATGGAATCGAAGAGCAGGCTCAACTTGTTCCTGTGCTTCTTAAGTTGGCCAAAAAATTTGATCTCAAGGTAGTTGCATCCAATGACGTACACTACGTTAATGGTGATGATTGGGCCCCTCACGATGCACTCTTGTGCATTCAGACGGGTTCAAAATTGGATGACCCGAATCGCATGCGTTACGAAGCAAGGGAGTTTTATCTCAAGTCTCGAGAGGAGATGAACGACCTTTTCAAGGAGGCACCTGAATCGGTGACAAATACCTTCGCAGTTGCTGAAATGTGTGATGTGAAACTGCCTTTCGGAGAGAATAATTATCCGGTATTCACTCTGCCTCCTGAGATTAAATCTGATATTACAAATAACGAATCCTATCTCATGCAACAATGTATCGAAGGAATGCATAAAAGATACAATGCGGACTACCTTTCAGCTAATGAACGAAATGATGAGTCAGATGGGAAAGTGGTAGAAATAAGCGAACGGTTGGACTATGAACTGAGCATTATCGCCAAGACTGGTTTTAATGATTATTTTTTAATCGTTGCTGATTTTATGCGTTGGTCCAGGGAAAAGGAAATACCCGTTGGTCCTGGGCGTGGGTCTGGGGCAGGTTGCTTGGTTGCTTATCTTCTTGGTATTACTGATATTGATCCCCTGCGTTTCGGACTGCTTTTTGAAAGGTTCCTAAATCCGGAGCGAGTATCACCGCCAGACTTCGATATCGATTTTTGTATGCGCCGCAGAGGTGAGGTTATTGAGTATGTCCGTGGAAAATATGGACGGGATTGTGTGGCGAACATCATAACATTCGGTACCTTTGGGGCGAAAATGGTAATGAGAGATGTGGCACGGGTGCGAGATCTTCCATATGTGGAAGCTGATAAATTGGCAAAAATGGTCCCTGATGACCTGAACATTTCCCTTGATGATGCGATTGAAAAAAGCCCTGAATTCAAGAAAGAATATGAGAATAATCCAATCGCAAAGCAGATTGTTGATACCGGTCGGGTAATTGAAGGGATGGTGCGAAATGTGGGTACCCATGCGGCAGGTGTAATAATTGCAGACCGTCCNCTCAGGGAATTGGTTCCGCTTACTACGCAAGACGGAATTCTCACAACTCAGTACCCTAAAGACCCAGTAGAGGAGTTGGGCCTTCTGAAAATGGACTTTTTGGGACTTAAGACCTTAACAGTTATTTCGGAAGCCGAAGACCACATCCGCCGTAAAAATGGATTGTCTGATTTTCGGGTCAATGAGGTTTCTTTGGAGGATAAACCGACCTTTAAATTATTAAACGAAGCCCGAACCATTGGTGTTTTTCAGTTGGAGTCTGATGGGATGCGTCGTCTTTGTCGACAGATGACAATTTCAAATGTTGACGAAATCATCGCATTGATTGCGCTTTACCGTCCCGGACCAATGGATTGGATACCTGATTATATAAAGGGCAAAGAAGATCCTGCGACTATTCAATTCCCGCATCCCTTACTTGAAGATGTTTGTGCCGAAACATATGGGGTAATGGTTTATCAGGAGCAGGTAATGGAGGCTGCCCGAAGGATTGCTGGCTATACATTAGGAGGTGCGGACATTCTTCGGAGGGCAATGGGTAAAAAGAAACCTGAAGAGATGGCTAAACAGAGGGAAATTTTTGTCAAGGGAGCCAAGAAAACCAACAGCATTGATGAGAAGAAAGCCAATGACATTTTCAATATTCTGGAGAAATTTGCCGGCTATGGATTCAATAAGTCGCACTCTGCTGCATATGGTATAATTAGTTATCAGACTGCATACTTAAAAGCGAATTACCCTATTGAGTTTATGGCGGGAGTGTTGGCATGCGAGTTGGGCAATTCTGACAAGCTTGCCCACTTTATAGGGGAATGTGCAGAGATGGGAATTGCTGTTCTGGGACCTGATNTTAACGAGTCAGGTGAAAACTTTTCTCCAGTTGAAAATGAAGTCAAGGGTAGTTCATCTATTCGATTCGGTTTATCGGCAGTGAAAGGAGTGGGGGATGTTGCAGGAAAGATAATAGTCGAAGAAAGGCGGCAGAATGGTTGTTTTAAAAGCTTTACCGATTTGGTTGAAAGGGTGGATGGGAAATCAGTCAATAAAAGGGTATTGGAATGCTTAATTAAATCTGGTGGTTTTGATGCCATTGAGGGGAATCGAGCCGCTCTTTTGGCGGATGTGGATCGAGCCATGGGAGAAGCCCAACTCCGTNGGAAGGATAGAGAGGCAGGACAGTCAAATCTTTTTGATTTGATGGGTGCTGATAGTGATGCGGAGAGCAATGGAGCGAAAAGTGACTTCTCTACCAACCAACCCCGCCCCGAGATTCCTGAGATGGAAGAATTGGAGAAACTTAAACTTGAAAAAGAACTTCTTGGATTTTTCCTATCGGGCCATCCAATCGACACGCTCGGTGGACTGGGTCCTTTATTTGACAATTTAAGTCAGGACGANNTAGACNACTTGGAGGGAAAGCATGCTTTTCGTTTGTGTGGTGTAGTTACGGATATTGAGCGAAGATACACCAAGAAAGACGCCAAACCTTGGGCCCGCTTTTCATTACTCGGCAAAGAAAAGGATTTTTCCTTACCAATGTTTACGGAAGCCTACGAGCAATATGGTATGAAACTTGAAGATGGAGTGATAATGGTTGTTGAGGGAGTTGCCTCAAATCGTGATGGAGAAGTCCGAGTAAATGTCAATGTGGCGTTGCCCATAGATCAGGCTTTATCCAAATGGGTGGAGGAAGTGACTTGGCTGATTGATCCAGAGCATTCCGAATCAATGAATTTTGCTCAAGAATTGTTTTCAATTGGAGACAAAAACCATGGTGGTGCCCTCATTCGCTTGGGATTCGCTCGAAAAGGAGAGCATTCTGGGCTTGTAGCCGAAGCAGACGACCGTTTCAGAATGAAAATAGGTGTGAATAGCTTTAAGCAATGGAGATCAAAACCCCCTGTGTTGGCTGCAAGAGTTAAGATTTCCGAACCAGAGCTTCCTCCCGAGAGAAAATTTGGTAATCGTAATGGCTGAAATATGAGGCTCTTACGCCTTGACCCAATAAAAGGCTTTGGTTATAGATGAACCTTTATGACGATTGAAATCAAACTACGTAAAGGTGAACCAATGGACCGTGCTATCAGGCGTTTGAAAAAACGCTTGGACCGCGAAGGTGTTATTCGTGATGTTCGTGCCAAACGCTATTTTGAAAAGCCTTCTGATAAGAAACGAAAGGCTCGAAAAGTTGCTGCTTTTACTCAGATGCTCCGTACTCGTTACGAAAAAATGTAAACCTATAATTCCCTTTTGGGAATTTACTCGTCAGTGATTTGTTGAGATTTTAATTTGTTGTCATGTCTCAGCTCTTTAAGCGCAATTCTTTAAGTCTGCGAAGGGAATGGCGTTTGTTTGACCGAGAACGGGGAAGTGCAGATGCCTTCCTGAAACTATGCAACCGGATGATTCAAGTGGGTGAGTTTCTATTAGCTCATGATGTCGCTAGAGCTGGCTTAAAAAGTCATAAGAATAATAAGGAATTGAGCCAAAGAGGAGCCCATGCCTTATGCAAAGCCGGTTCGCCAAAATTGGCGACTAAATTGTTGGAAGAGTTAGTTGCCTCAGGTGGTCGTGATGTCGAGACACAAAGTCTTTTGGCAAGCGCATATAAGGACCTATGCGAGTATTCAACGAGCGAGGAAAGTAAGTTTCGTTACGCAGATTTGGCCATTGCACGATATGAAGAGGCTTATAACACTCAGGTGCTCAAAAGTGGCGGTAAAACTGAAGATTTGGAAAAGCAGTACTATCCATGCATCAATGTGGCTTTTATGCACTTCATGTTTCACCATTTTGATGAAGCTAACGATTATGCCAGAAAAGCCCGTAAAATTTGTCTGAAATT
>NZKO01000005.1 GCA_002692535.1 Opitutia bacterium | reverse complement strand
AAGAAAATGAGGAAGATCTCACTCATTATAACATAGCTTCCCGTCTGAGTTATTTTCTCTGGTCATCCATGCCAGATGAACAGCTCATCAGAATGGCAGAGAAACAAAAACTTCAAGACAGGGAAGTTCTTGCTTCTGAGGTAGAACGAATGCTAAAGGATCCTAAAGCGGATGCATTTTCCGTTCATTTTCCATCCGCATGGTTACGCCTAGACAAGCTGGGTAAAATGCCTCCTTCCGGAGGAGAGTATCAATTTTATCGCAATGTAAAAATCGAACCGATGCTAGCCGAACAGGTAACGCGATATTTTCGTGATATATTGGCTGCTAATTCACCTATGGAAGAGTTTGTTGATTCTGATTTTACCTACATGAATCACCCCCTTGCAAAATGGATTTATCGAAGGGAAGGAATTCGTGGCCATGTTTTGAAGAGGGTGGATGTTGACCCCCGAAGGGGTGGTGGAATCTTCACCTTACCCGGGTTGATGACGGCCACTGCTAATGGTGTTGATACATCTCCAGTGGTTCGAGGGTCGTGGGTATTGGAGAATATTTTGGGCACACCGCCTGCACCTCCACCTCCAGATGTTGAACCATTGCCCACAGACACCCGATTGGCGAAAACGATTCGTGATCAACTGGAACTTCATCGCAAGCATGCTGCTTGTAACAATTGTCACCAAAAAATAGATCCAATAGGTTTTCCCTTTGAAAATTTTGATGTGGTCGGACGATGGCGAGACCAGTACAAGGCAAGCAAAACCAAAGTTGATCCTTCATCCATTCTTTCAAATGGCAAGGAAGTGGGGGATATTCTTGATTTCAAAAAATACTTGATGGAGAAAAAAGAACTGGTGATCCGGTGTCTTACGGAAAAAATGCTTATCTATGCCACTGGGAGAAAATTGGAAGCATTGGATCGTGGCGAGGTTGACAGAATCGTTAGGGAATTGGCAGGAAAGGAGAACCGGCTCAGGGATTTGGTTTGTCTGGTTGTCACAAGTGATGTTTTTCTCTCAAAATAAACCTTGTAATCATTAATTGTTGATTTGGCTGTTCTCACCTTCAACCAAAAAATGCCTTATTCATTTGATACTGAGTAGGCACTGAAGGGGCTAATTTATGATGCTCAAAAAGAATGATCTTAAAAAGGACAAAGGGATTGGTCTGCTATCTACAGATTCCAGTAAGTTAGGTTTTGCGAATCTTTGATCAGTAGACCGTCATGCAAAAGCACTGGGGGAGCCCAAGTCTGATTATCTGATACCCTATAACTTGCAACATTTTTTAACTCCTTTCCTGAACTAAGGAAGATATTTAATTTCCCATGATCACTTAGAGCCAGAACATGATTCTTGAAAGACAAAAACATAGCATTTTGAGCTGTCCGCGGATCACCCTGCCATAAAATTTTTCCATCTAATGGATTGATGCAGAAAAACCTACCCGAACTGTAGTGTGATAGACCGAAGACTAAATTGTTGGCGATCAATGGAGACGCCATGTTTAGGGCAACCTTTTTTTGAGTCCACACCCTGTCCACCACCCAATTTCCATTTTTAAATTTTGGTTCGATACAATAAACGCCTCTGTTTTCTCCTCCAAAAATAACTTTGTTATCATAAATGACGGGAGTAGTCATATTCTGGTTGTGGGTCCGATGGGGAAACGGAAATTCCCAAAGTAATTCGCCTGTGTCTACATTAACTCCGATAAGTGATTCATGATTAAGAACCACAATCTGCAGTAACCCTCCAATCTTTCCGTGTATTGGGGAAGAATAGCATGTTCCATTACACGGCAATGACCAGATGGTTTTTCCGTTGTTCTTATCAAGAGCCACTAATGCTCCCTTTTCATCATTGCCAAAAAGATTGATAATTTTACTGCCTAAAACCGTAGGCGAATTGCTGGCTCCCCAATAAGCATGTGCTTTCCCAAAGGATTCTCCGGGAACTTTACTCCACTTTCTATCACCGTCTTCAGCATTCCATGCGGACAAAACACCAGAGATTCCAAAGGTGTACAAAAGTCCATCTGAATATACAGGGTTGGCTTTTGGGCCTTTGCCGTGCTTTTCTCCTCCTCCGCCAATTTTAAATGGGGTTTCAAACATTTCACTCCACAGAATCTTACCCGATTGCTTGTTTATACAAACTACATATTCTGAGTTATTCTTTCTTGTATGAGTGAAGATTTTATTACCTTCAAGAATGGGTGTGCCATATCCACTTCCCAGATGTAGGCTCCATTTCCGTATAAGTTGGGGTGGCCATTTACGGGGGGGAATAAAGTCTTTCACATTTCCAGTTTTGTCTTCGCCCAACCACTCGTGCCATTTGTCAGATTTGGCAGAGGAAATACTGCAAAGAAAAACAATCACGTACTTGATGATTGCATTTTTCATCCTTCGATTACTGATAATTGAGGGATGGGTGATGGCAAATTTTCTCGACTTCATATTCTAGAGACAAGAAAGTATTGCTCATAGATCAATAGAAATTTGAATAACCCTAAGGAATAAGAATAAATGTAACCAATTTCAGAACCTAACTGTATTATTTTACAAGCAATTACCTTTTCATTATCATTCATTACCGTTAAACTTAGAATTTATGAAGACAACAATTAGCATTCTCTCCTTGATCCTAACATTTTCCCTAGGGGCAAAAACTTTAGATCCAAATAAAGTCTCCAGCACGTCAAACTGGATAATGCACTTGGATTTTGATTCAATGAGGGAATCTGAAATAGGAATTTTTGTTGAGGAAAGTTACAACAAAATCCCACATGTCCAAGAGAAATTAGATTGGGTCAAAAATAACTATGGCATCGATTTGCAAAAGGTTTCCAGTTTCACCATGTTTGGTTCCGGGGAAAAACACAAAGCGATCGGTATTATGGAGGGTGGAGTGAATTCCGAAAATGTTGGCAAATTTGCCGATTCTCAGGATTTCATTTCCAAGAATAAAATAGGTAAGTATGAAGTTTTTTCCGTGAACAAGGGAAAGCATCCTATGGCATATGCACCTTTGAAAAAAGGAAAATTGATTGTTGGACCAAACGCTGATTACGTCAGTGAAGGAATTGCTCTCGCCAGGGGAAAGGCAAAAGGCTACGGGGGACATTCTATTCTTAGTAAAATCTTAAAGACATCATTAAGTCCGGGCTTTATGGTTTTTGCGGATCTTAATGGGATTTCCGAGAATATTGATATGGATCAACGTGCCAAACGAATGACTGAAGTCATGGATGCTTTTGGTATGTCGATCAATGAGCATCTTGGGGGTTTGACGATCACTGGGATAATAGAGGCAAAATCTGAAGAGAGTTCAAAACAGATTGAAAATATGATCAGAGGTGGTTATGCCATGATGAAAATGAGCATCCCCCAAGACCAAAACATTGATTCAATGATTCGTGGTTTTTCAATTAACCGAACAGACTCGACTCTGATTATCGATCTGGAAATATCGGTGGATGCGGTTATCGATCGTCTTAAAAAGGAAGCCCAGAAGTCGATATAGCGTATAAAACTAGAATAGTTCTAGACTTGATTGGTACTATTTAAAGGGTTTTTCTGGATTAGTAGTGCCTTAATATTCCGTTAGTCGTGATTCATTTTCAATGGATCGTGGAAGTGAACTTGATTTTTGGGCTTTTGGATTTTTTTCATATCCTGTTTTCCTGTTGGAAATGTCTTTTAATAACAATGTCGTAAGTATTAATGCCGTCAAAAAGTCGTTTGATGATGTATCAGTTCTACGAGGGATTGACTTGCAAATAAAATCAGGGGAACGGGTTGCTCTAATGGGTCCTAGTGGCAGCGGCAAATCTACATTACTTAATTGTATTTGCGGTATAGAAACTGTGGACGAGGGAGAAATTAGGATGGACGGTGAGGAACTCGGATCACTATCAGTCCGTAACCTCGAAAGAATAAGACGCGTTAAGATTGGCTACATTTTTCAATCCTTTCATCTTCTTCCCACTCTTAATGCTTTTGAGAATGTGGAATTTTCGGCTCAGTTAGCTGGGATAAGTAAAAAAGATCGGAAAGAACGCACAAATGAGCTGTTGGAACTGGTTAGAATGAATCACAGGGCCAATCATCTTCCGGATTCTCTCAGTGGAGGTGAGCGCCAGCGCGTGGCGATTGCCCGTGCCCTCATCCATAATCCTAAGTTGGTGCTAGCGGATGAACCCACAGGCAGTCTGGATACCGAGACGGGTTCCCAGGTGTTGGATTTACTTGAAAGCCTATCCGATGAATTCAATGTAGCGCTACTTTTAGTTACCCATGACAAAACATCTACTCGAATTTGTAATCGGGTGATTATGATGAATGATGGTCTGCTGATTTTCTGATTAGTGTGAGCTCTTTACCATCCTGTATGCAAATTGCATGGTTATTGCTAACCAAAACGACTTTCAGGCATTGGCGAAAAAAAGCCGGACAGTATTTTCTGCTCGTTGCAATCGTTGCGATAGGGGTCGGTGCGTTTAACGGGATTAGACAGGCAAGCCGTTCAGCAACTGCTAACTTTGGCCTCTTCAACCAAGCAATTTCCGGACAAAGTGATTTTCTGATCGAGTCTTCCATTCAGCGATTACAGGAAAAAGATCTGGATGGCTTGAGCACTTTGGCAACCGACCCAGATTGGCATCTTGTACCTGTGATTGAGGGTTCTGTGACCGCACTAGGAACGGATGGAAAACAAAACAAACAGCTTAAGTTGATAGGACTTGATTTATTGTCAATCGGTAACCTGCCCAATATTTCAGGAGAACGGGTGCAGTTTTCTGATGAGGATAGCCAATGGTATGACTGGATAGGTACAGATAATGAGGTTTGGGTGGGAAGAAGTTTGGCAGAAGATTTGGGGTTGGAGGAGAAGAGCGTAATTTCCTTCCTGGCTAGTGGACGTAAGAGTGAGATGAAAGTAAGAATGATCCTAGATGATTCACAAAATAGACTGCCTGATGATCTTGTGCTCGCCGATCTACCTACTGTCCAAAATCTTCTAAGTCGTCCATCTGAGTTGAATCGTGTGGAGGTTATCATCCACCAAACATCAAAACGGGAGGATAAGGAATATCTCAGCCTGATTAAGCAGAGACTGGAAGCTAATATCCCATCCAATCTAATTTTGTCTCCAACCCAGAATCGTGCCGCTGAACGGGCTGCCATGACTGCAGCCTTTCGCCTTAATCTCACCATTCTCTCTTTGATTGCCATACTTGTAGGAGCCTATCTCATTTTACAGGCACTAGATGCGGCGGTTGTCCGCAGGCGAAGCGAAATTGCAACTTTACGTTCCATGGGCGTGGACGGAGGAGTGTTGTTTGGTACCTATCTTTTGGAAGCACTTTTTATTGGCATTATCGGATCGATTGCAGGAGTTGTAGTCGGTTACGTTTTGGCACTGGGAGCCGTGGGTATGCTTTCCGAAACCGTAAATGCTCTTTATTTCGCTACTTCAGTTGAGGCACTTTCCATTACCGTTACCGATTTAATTATTGGGATTGGATTGGGTGTGACCTTTAGCTTTTTGGCAGGCTTAATACCGGCAAGAGATGCAACGCAGACTCCACCCGCACAGATTTTGGCAAAGGGTGACTGGTCGCCTGGATTTCACTGGTTACGAAATCCGAGAATGGGATTGCTGTTATTATTTTCGGGTTTGCTTGTTTTGATGATTCCAAGCATGGAGTTGGAAGGCGGCTCGAAATTGCCAGTTGGAGGGTTTGTAACTGCGGGCTGCTGGATTCTTGGAGCTGCTCTGTTGTCAGGGCATTTGCTAGTTCTAATGGCAGGATGGTTCCGTCCCTTTTGTTCTGGGTCCGTTTCCCGATTGGCATGTAGTCGCTTACATGACGGTTCCAGTAGGCATCGACTGGCTGTGGCCGGACTGGTGGTTGCAGTAAGTATGGTGACGGGAATGTTTCAAATGATTGGCAGTTTTCGTGATACGATCGAGGAGTGGTTTGACGTTCGCTTTCAGGCGGACCTGTATGTTTCCGAGCGGGGAGTTACAGGAGCAGGGAATATAAATGGAATCGATCCGCAATTAATGAATGAGGTTTTGAGTGACCCTAATATCAAATATGCCGATGTCATGCGGATATGTTATGCCAAGCCAGAAGAGGGAGTAACAGTGCTGGCTGGGGTTGATCTCGATCATTGGAGCCGAGGTGCACGCCAGATATGGTTGAGAGAACCTGGAGAACTCAAAGCAGAGCAGGGTTCGGAACCGGCATTGGTCAGCGAGGCATTTGCCCGTCGTTTTGATGTGCTGGATGGTGGTTCAGTCGAACTAGAAACCCCCGCGGGAAAAAAGAAAGTTTCTCCAATAGGTATTTTTTGTGATTACGGAAATGAGTTTGGAATGGCTGCGGTCGACAGTCAGAGATGGATCAAGTGGGTGGGATCCGACCGTCCTATTAACGCCAGCCTATTTCTAGATGATAAAAGTAAGGCAAAAGAGACCCGTGAGCGATTACGATTGGCTTTTCCTGGGCTTGATATTCGTGATGAAAAAGAATTGAGGGATGTGGCTCTCGGTATCTTCGAGCAGACTTTTCAGGCGACTCATGCACTTAGCATTATCGGACTGGTGGTGGCGTTTGCAGGCTTGCTGCTAGGATTGTTGTCGATTTTCGATGAATCCAGCCAGACCTGGCAAACCCTGAAACATCTTGGGTTTTCCAGCTCTCGCTTTGTGCTTTCAGCCGGTTTGGAAGGTGGAGGGATAGGCTTGGCGGCATGGCTTGCCGGAGTGATTGCGGGTTTGTCGATGGGCTGGTTGTTAATTTTTGTGATCAATGTGGAGTCTTTTGGGTGGACCTTGCTGTGGAGTATTCCGACTGGAAATATTCTTCTTTTTGGAGTGTTGATTGTATTGGTNGGATTTGCATCAGGGGTATGTTCCGCAACTTATTGGAGGATGCGAAGAAGATGAAATTTGTTATTTTTCTGTTANTGATATCTTGGCAGTTTTTATCTCTCGGTTCTGAGTGGATTCAGCCACCCAACTTTTCAAATAAAGGCTACCCGGTGCCTTCGGCGGATTACACACCACTGTTTCCCAAAGATCACGGTGCGCACCAGACCTATGGTTTAGAGTGGTGGTACTGGATCGGACATTTGCAAACGGTGGACGGAGAAAAGAAATTTGGATTCCAGTCGACTGTTTTTCGGTTGGCTGGTGCTCCTGGAGATTCAACTGTTTCCAATGAAANTCGTTTTGGCAAGCGGCAGCTCTATCTCGCTCATTCGGCACTTAGCGATGTTTCAAATCAGCACTATATTCACCATGAAAGAGTTTTGAGGGAAGGGTGGCAAGCTCGAGTTGGGATAAACAGTTTGTCCATTAAGGTAGGTGGTATTGAAGCAAATATGCTAGAAGATGGACGAGGCCATTTTATGACAACCAGATATCCTGATGGCGGACAGTTGGAATTGGAATTATTTCCACTCAAACCAATTGTTCGATTTGGAGACCGAGGTCTGAGTCGAAAGGGGGATGATCCTGCGTCTGTGAGCTGGTATTGGACTTACACAAGGCTGCAAGCGAAAGGAAAACTTATTCATAAGGGGCAAGAGATGGAGGTAAAAGGCGAGGCATGGATGGACCATGAGATTTCATCCAGTCAACTGGGTCAGGGATTGACCGGATGGGACTGGACATGCATGCAACTCAACGACGGAACCGAGGTNAAAGCCTATAGGTTGCGTAAAGAAAACGGAAGTAGTGACCGTTGGTCCTCGTTCTATTGGATTGATCAAGAGGGAAACACTGAGCAGGTGTATGCTAACGAATTTTCGTGGATTGAGAAGAGTGAATGGACGAGCCCGAAAACGGGTCTTATTTATCCAACTACTGTCAAGATTTCTGTTAATCATCCAAAGCGGGGAAAACAAACCTACCTACTCGAACCTCTGATCAAGAATCAGGAATTTTACGGAAATCAGGCAGACAATGCTTACTGGGAAGGTGCCTGCAAAGTGATGGATGATCAAGGTAACACAATTGGAAAAGCTTATCTCGAATTAGCAGGCTATGGAGGAGGGCTTGGAGCGAGGTTAAACTAAAGAAACTTTTTTGGGTTTAACTTAATTCAGACTTTTATGGTGAGGGACGAGTTCAAGTATGATCGCGAATCTTAAAAGTGCCTTCCCAAGTGCATATAGGGCATAAAAAGTTGTGATTAAAGGATCATCCTCTTTTTCAAGTTCGCAATCCATCTTCCTTCCTATNTCTCATTGTTNNGATCAAAAGACGCCTCCAACTACCTCCAAGATTGATTTCTGAAAAAGCCTATGACTGCACCATAATATTGTAAAAGTTCGTCGATTCGCATGACTTTCGAAACAGTGAGAAAAATTCTCATTGTGTCGGAATTGGTGAATTACTTGTGAGCATTTTTGCATTATTCCAAAATTTGGTACGAGATTTGCAAAATCGCATTAGAAAAATANCTAAAGTTTATGAAACAATACATTTATCAAGAAAACTGGGGCTCTATTCTTGTTATCACTGCAATTCTCATGGGAATTGTTTGGTTGTTAGAAAAGCTAGCCGCTTAAACACTTTTAATGACTACATAGGTCTTGTTAATTTTAACAACACCTATTAATATCTTAGCTTTTGATACAGTGTGATTTTCAATTCACAATGTGTCTAAAAAAAGTAATATCTCTTTGTTTTTTATCCTCTTTTTGTGATAGGATAAAAAATGAGTTTAATAAAGNCCTCTTACGATTCTAACTTTTATCAATCTTCCTCAGAAAAATGTAAAATGGTTAGTTCCCGAATGGCAGAGGGGANAAATATCTCTTTCAAACAATACCCCAAAACTTGTGGGTCTCTTCATCGTTTGGAATCTCCCCCGAGACCTTCGAGTGGTGGTATTCATGAAAATACTGCTTCCATGNCACCCAGCAAACCATCCACCCAAAAACCTTCAACCTCTTTTCTTTCCAAAAAACAANTCAGTAGCGTCAATTTTTCGAAGATGACAAAATTTCTNCCNGCCGAAAACTGCAGACTCTCACTTCTGTACAGACCAAATGATGAACTTTTGCTTGGAGAAATTACGGAGGATAGCTGGCTGAAATCCTCTTTGCNGTGTCATGGTCTATTGCCTCTTGATGGTTTGAAAAAGTGAGCAATGTACAAACCGTCATTTAATTTGAAATTTTTNCTACAGTATGGCTCTGTAGATATAATTTGCTAGAGAATATTATTTTCGTATTACAACAATATGGTTGATGGTACGATTTTTGAGTACAAAGCAGCTCACGATTATTTTGTTTTAATCTCCAGGTGGAAAAGGCTGGCAAGATTGAGTGGTGTTCCTCTAAAAAAAATTTGTGAAGCAGATGGATATCCTGTTTATGGTTTCATATCTGAGGTATTTGATTCAAGGGGCATTTATCTGTCTTCTGGTATTCATGGTGATGAACCAGCAGGTGCTTGGGCATTGTTGGAATGGACTGAATCTAAAATGGAGCTTTTAAGATTAAGACCGTTTTTTATTTTCCCATGTTTAAATCCATGGGGTTTTAACGAAAACAGTAGATGTGACAGGCAAAACATTGACTTAAACAGAAGGTGGCTGAACTCAAAAACCATAACAACCAAGGCAGTATCAGAAAAAATGGAAAATTTGAGGGTGTTGCTTGCGGTTAATCTTCATGAAGATTATGACGCGAATGGAATTTATCTTTACGAAGCATCTGCGGGAAAAAAAAGAGATTGCTTTGCAAATGAGATTTTGAATGCAGGAAAAGAGTTGATGCCCATTGACACGCGGAAAAAAATCGAAGGGCGTTGGTCAAGGGATGGGGTGATCAGACCCCATGCCAATTCTCTTCCAAAGGAAGGAACGCCGGAAGCGGTCTTCCTGCAGAAGCAAGGTGCCGAAAGAATTTTTGTTTTTGAAACTCCTTCCGAATACGATTTGCATTTAAGAGTGAAAACGCAGGTGAATATGCTCGAAAGAGCAGTATCGGAAATTCTTTGATTCAGTTTTATTCGGTATGGATCCGGGGGGATTTCGATTGCAGGATGTCAGGCTTGTTGACATAAAGGAGTTTTCTTCCTTCTTACTTTCCTAAACCTCCACTTTCGATGAATGCGCCTAAGGAAAACCAAGATGTGATTCATCGCATCGATCCAGAAAATTCAGAGGAAATCTCGATCCGTTTTGATGAGTTGGTTCGACTGCTCGAGAAGGGTAGCGATGAGGATGTAACATCACACCTAAAGGGTTTTCACCATTCCGACTTGGCCGATGCTTTTGGTTTGCTCCCCAAGAATTTACGTTCCCGCTTATTGGAATCCTTCAAGGAAGATCTGGATCCTGACTTACTCTTCGAAATCGAAGACCATTTGCGTCACGAGATTACNGATAGCCTATCGGTTCAGGAGGTAGCAGAGGTCATTTCCGAGATGGATTCCGATGAGGCGGTGCAGGTGCTTGAGGATATGGATGAGGAGGATAGNGAGGAAATTCTCAACAAGGTGCCGGATGAGGAGCGAGAGGATATCGAGACAGGTCTTGGCTTCCCNGAAGACAGTGCAGGTCGCCGGATGCAGACCGAACTTGTTTCGGTCGGCAAGGACTGGGATGTGGGTAAGACGATTGACTATCTTCGTGAGGAAGAGGATCTTCCTCAGGAATTCCTCGATGTGTTTGTCGTTGATACTGAAGATAAGCCAATCGGTGTGATTTCCTTGTCACATATCTTACGTTCCCCAAGGCCCACTCTGATGCGAGAAATTTGCGATGAAACCCAAGTGATTGTTCCGGCGGAGATGATGCAGGAAGAAGTCGCATTCCTTTTTGAGAAATATGATCTTACTACGGCGGGAGTAGTCGATCAGGATGGGAAACTCCTTGGTATGATTACGGTCGATGACATTATGGAAGTAGCCCGGGAAGAATTTGAAGAGGATGTTTTACTCCTAGGTGGAGTGGGGGAGGAAACCGTTGACGACAGTGTCTGGGAGTCATCCACCAAGCGTTTTACCTGGCTACTGGTAAATTTGGGCACTGCCATTTTGGCCTCTTTGGTCATCAGTCTCTTTGATGCAACCCTTGAGCAAATGGTGGCCCTTGCCGTGCTCATGCCAATCGTTGCCTCAATGGGAGGAAATGCAGGTACCCAGACCATGACGATCACGGTACGGGCGCTTGCAACCAAGGAATTGACAACCTACAATGCCTTCCGAACTTTCCGAAAGGAACTGGTGGTTGGCTTTTTAAACGGCTGTCTTTTTGCGGCCGTTACCGGGTTGATCACCTGTCTTTGGTTTCGTGAACTGGAAAGCTCCACTTTGCTGGGAGGAATCATTGCCGGAGCGATGATCATTAATTTAGTTGTGGCGGGAATAGCAGGNGTGGCATTACCGGTGCTGCTCGATCGCATGAAGATAGATCCTGCGGTGGCCTCTGGTGTCTTTGTAACTACGATTACGGATGTGGTAGGCTTCTTTGCGTTTTTAGGACTGGCCTCACTGGTTCTTTTATAAATGATGAGTGAAAAAAGAGTTTTTGTCACCGGATCGACCGGATGCATTGGTGCCCATGCAGTTGGTGTTTTGTTAAAGGAAGGATTTCAGGTTTTTGGATTTAACCGAAAGCCTCCCACGGAAATTCCATCCGGATATGAACATCTCGAGGGTGACCTTTCGGACAAGCAATCGATTGCGTCTGCCCTACGAAAATCGCAACCTACGCATCTATTGCATCTTGGAGCCTTGCAGACTCCTGATTGCAGAGACTATCCGATTCGCGGATTGGAAGTGAATGTGTTGGGAACTGGCCATTTGTTCAAGGCATGTCTGGAAATGAATCATTCCCTCGAACGTTTCGTTTTTGCCAGTTCCAGTGCGGTAAACGGGCCCCGCCATCTTTACGGAGAGAGAGGAGTGTATGCGGAAGACCCCCTTCAACCCTTTAATCTGTACGGCTATTGGAAAATAGCAGGGGAGGGCATGGCCCAAGCCTATCACCAGGAAAGCGGAGTGCCCACCGTTTCTCTTCGCCTTGCCACGACCTATGGACCTGGTCGCGATCGTGGTTTCACTGCAGCCATGACCAGAGCGCTCAAAGCTGCTGCAAGGGAAGAAAGTTTTGAGATCCCTTATCGTGGGAAGGAAAATTATCATTTCTCACATGATGTCGGTGCAGGCTTTGCCCGGGCTGTGGTTGATCCTTTTGCAGGTTATGGAGTTTATAATCTTCTAGGAAAAACTCTTACGGTGGATGAGTTTCTAGTTCTGATTGAAGAAGAAGCTACCAAAATAGGTTTGGATAAATTTGAGATTTCTTATGCCGATGGTGCAGAGCAAACGCCATTCATCTATGATCTGAATTGTGAATCAACCCGCCGTGCATTCCCTAAAATGTCCCAAACTGACATTCGCGAAGGCATCCGTATTTCTCTTCGTTATTTTCAGGAAAAACTAGGTTAAATTAACGGTTTTAACGACTTACAATCCGAAAAAGAAAAATTTCTACAAGAAATAAAAATATTACTTGACTAAATATTTATTTAGTGTAAATATTATTTTAAATCTCTTAATTAAATATGATACAAATTATAATCTCCTTCACCATCATTCTCAGCGTTTCAACTTCCGGTTTTTGGTTTCTAACTCAGGTCTAACAACCTTAATCAAATTTCAATTTTTACGCCTATGTCTGA
Source organism: Opitutia bacterium (assembly GCA_002692535.1). Lineage (GTDB taxonomy): Bacteria > Verrucomicrobiota > Verrucomicrobiia > Opitutales > Seribacteraceae > Seribacter. Next base: position 34,347 of record NZKO01000005.1, on the reverse strand, counting down.
TAATCATACATTCCCAAAAAACAAGATTCCCAGTCACCACGTACATATTTTTCGTGAAGGACTATTGGAATACCGGGTTTGCACGCTTTCAGAAAAATGGTGCTGGAAGACATTTTTACGGCTGGGAATTACCGAACATAGAATTTTCGGGTTCGTCTCCATTGTTAAAAGCAGCTGTGGGCGCCCGCCTTTGGTAAAGCTTTATGGTGGTAGCCCAAATTTATCCTAATTTCCACTTATAACATTATCACCATCAAAAATAAAATCTCTGATTTCTCCTATCTTTCTTTTCCTTTAATTCGTTGCATCATCACAACCTCTCAATATGAAATCGCTGAGGTAAACCTTTGGCCCGTAAGAGGGTCTGTAATTTATTTTTAAGACTGGCTACCTGACGGATAGGCAAACCGCTTCCACTGTACTGCGCATAAGAACCTTTCCCTCGCTGAGGATCGGCGTGCTCCAGCATTTTCCGGTGATCAGTTTTTTCCGGGCGAGTTCATTGTAGTAATTGGGGGAGGCTTCTACTACACTCAATTCCCCCTTGTCAGAAAGGGCGAGTAGGTGTTTGCCCGCAAGGATGACATTGCCAGGTCCATATCCATCCTCGCTCCATTTAACTCGCCCTGTCTGGAGCTCGATACACTGAAGGGGACCATTACCGTATTTTTTGAAACTAAACATACCGTAAAGGTGACCGTCGTGGTAAACGGGAGTGCTCCAATGATTGATCACGTCATTGGGCTTCCGCCAGACCTGTTTGCTGGAAAAATTTGTTCCTCGTTTGCTAATCTTGTAAAGTCCTGCACCAACACCATATCCAGCTGAGCAATATACCAAATCACCCGCGACAACGGGGGAGGCAGCTGTCGATACTTTATATGGAAATTCCTGACGCCAGAGTTCCTGACCGCTTTTTGGAAGAAGAGAAACAAGACCTGACTGGCAGAAGAAAATGACTTGTTCAACTCCATGAATCTTGGTGATGATTGGAGTGGCATGGGTGGCAAGCTCAGATCCTGTTTTCCATTTTACTTTTCCTGAATTCTTGTCAAAGGCGAGAAAGGATTGTTTAGGTCCGCCCCCGTAAATAATGACCAAATCATCGAATATCAGGGGAGAGCAGGCGTTTTCCCAGCGCGGGTTGATGCCGTCATGCTCCTTGAGGACATTTACTTTCCAAATGAGTTTTCCGTCTTTCGCCGACAGGCAATAAAGCGTCATATCGGAATCATAAGCCCAGACTTTTCCATCGAGTACCGAAGGTGTGGAGCGTGGTCCATCACCACCTTTATTGTCAGATGCTCCGGAATTTCCACCACCCGCTTTGTAGTCCATAATTCCAAGATGGGTTGTCCATTCGCGTTTCCCCGTCTTTAAATCAAGAGAAATGCAGATCTCTCTCATAAGACCGTCCTCATCTTCTTCAGCGATGAGAGTGTAGGCATTGCCTTCATAAGTGGTGAAGGAACTGAAACCGAGCGGTGTCTTTATTTTCCAATCAACCGAACTAGATGATTTTAACCAATTTGCGGAGGTGATTGACTCGTCGCTTAGGTTATTGGAGAACGGACCACGGTGCTGGTTCCATTCCCCGGCATTCAGCAAGGAAGCAATGGATGACAGTAGGCATACTTTTCCTAAAAGTGAAATATTCATGATTTTCTTATGTGATAGGTTGAGGGACTAACTTCAAGTACGATTTGATAATTGCAGATCTTTTTTTCGGAAACGAAAACGGAAAATAAGAATTGTCGCAAGAAGGGTGACAAGGAAATACCATGGAAACCAGCCCAGTGCCTCCACGAAAACTGCATCCTGCTCGCTAAAGTGACCAGCGGCGATGATAGGATCCACTCCCTTAAGTTTAATCCAGGCAATAAGGCTGGAATAGAGCAAGGACACCGCACCGTAGGATATGTTCGTTGATAGACCGCGGAAGCTGAGCACAGTTGCTCGTTGCTCGGAGGGTGCTTCCTCATTGAGATAGCGACTGGCCAGATAGTTCATGGATTGCATGGTGGCATAGAGGAGAACGGCAGGCAGGATACCCCAGTAGGGAATGGCTTCGGAGATACCAAGCAAGCCAATCATCAGAAGGAAACAGAGGAGAAAGAAGTTTTGATTGGGTGTCCGTTTTTCGGCGAGTTTCTTGGCAATTCTTGGAACAAAATACCCCATCAGGGACATGCCCGATGCGACCAATCCGAAAGTTGCGAGAGGCAAATCAATCACACTCCAATAGGCACTTGCAATGGTGAGGAATTGACGAATTACGTTATCGAGCACCATGGAAGCCAATAGAATACCAAAGGGCAGGGGTGTTCTCAATATCCATGAGGCTCCGGAAAGAGTGGTGCGAAATGACTGTCGTATGGTTTCGATAAGCGTACGGTTTGCAGTGACCGTACTTGTTTCTTTCATTCCCAGAGCAGCAAGAAGGACGACAATAGAGGAAACAAAAGTTAGTAGGACGGGAGCTTTGACAAGTGTCTCGGCGGTGAAGGAAAGATCGATGCCCAGAAAGGCCAAACAGTTGTTTATGAAAGAGGAATCGTAAAAGGCGGAACCCGTCATCATCGCAAAGAAAAAGGCGAGCGAGGTGAACCGTTGAGCTTTCTCGAGGACTGAGCCCCATTCCTTTTCCCGCCCCACTTCTTTAAGGGAATCATAGGCAAGGGCTTCATCCGCCCCGCTAACCGCTGCCTCCGCGACTCCACTGATAATTCGGTTCAGGGCAAAGAGAAGAAATACGGTGGATCCACCATGCATTGGTGCAATGAGAAGGGCAAGCATTTCAATGACCATGCAGAGGGCGGCGATTACGATCAGATGTTTGCGTCCAATGGTATCTGCCAGAGCACCAGAAGGAACTTCGAGAAGAATGATTGAAATCGCCCAGATACCATTGAGAATCCCAAATTCTTCCCAGGTCAATCCATGCTCCAGAAAAAGCAGGGCAAATACCGGATAATAAAACCGGGCATTGAAAAACATCCGGAAACAGATGAAGCGGGAAATGTTTCTCTGTACCTGACTTTCGGTCATTTGTGTGCGGGAAAAAATTTAGAAGCCTGAAGCATCCGGATCATGAAAGTAAAAAAATCATTCTATTTGCAAAGTGTCTTGCCAAAGAACACGCAAGCCGTTTCTACCTTAAAAGATGTCCAGACGCCCGAATATTTTATGGATTTGTACCGATCAGCAAAGATTTGACACGCTAAGGGCATTTGGGAACCCGCATGCCCAGACTCCAAATCTCGACAAATTCGTGAGGGAAGGGACCAGTTTTATGAATGCCTTCTGCCAGAGTCCGGTATGCGCTCCGAGTCGGGCATCTTTTTTGACAGGCAGATATCCGCGGACCACCCGGTGCAGGCAAAATGGCCAGTCCATCCCTCCGGATGAATTACTCGTGTCCACTTTGTTCAACAGGGCTGGCTATCGTTGCGGACTGGCGGGAAAATTACACCTTGCCTCCTGCTCGGATGGGAAAGTGGAGGTGCGCACGGATGATGGTTATGACGATTTTTCATGGTCTCATCATCCCCAGCCCGACTGGGAGGAAAATGCCTATACCCAATGGCTGAAAGAGCACGGTCAGGAATGGGATGACCTCCAGGGAAAAAAAATCAGTCCCTATGTGCAGGAGGGACCTCCTGCAGAATATCACCAGACCACATGGTGCGCTGAGAAAACCATCGACTTTATACGTGAAAATAAGGGGAAGCCCTGGTTTTTCAGCTTCAACTGTTTCGATCCTCACCATCCCTTTGACCCACCTGTGGATTATCTAAAGAAATTTGATCCCGCTGAAATGCCCCTGCCTTCCGAGCATCCGATTGAAAAGAATACCAAGCCAAGTTTCCAATTACTCGATCGAATCTGGGCGCACAATAATCCGGGAGAATTTCACACAGTAGCAATGACCGATTATGACCGCAAGCAGGTATGCGCGGCTTACTATGCAATGGTAACGCTGATTGATGATCAGGTGGGCCGAATTCTCCAATGCCTGGACGAGACTGGTCAGGCGGAAGATACCTTGGTTATCTTTATGTCTGACCATGGAGAGATGCTAGGGGATCATGGTATCTATTTCAAAGGTCCTCACTTTTATGACTGTCAGTTGCGGATTCCGCTGATTATTAGGTGGCCCAAGGAAGGTGTTTTGGCTGGCAGAAAAATAGACGGACTGATCGAGCTGGTAGACCTTGCCCCCACATTTCTGGATGCCGCGGATATCGAAATTCCCGGGCAGATGCAGGGAAAAAGTATTCTACCTTTGCTGAAGGGGGGGGACGAGGAGAATTCTTGTCGCGAGCAGGTTTATTCAGAATATTACAATTCCTGGACGCACGGTAATGCCTATGGCACGATGCTGCGTACAAAAGAGGAGAAAATTGTTGTCTTTCATGGTACCCAGCAGGGAGAATTTTATGACCTGCAAAATGACCCGGAGGAGTTCTTTAACTTGTGGGATGATCCTGCTGCCGAAAAACGAAAAAATGCAATGCTTGCCCGCTGTTTCGACGCCTCTGTTTTTACGATGGATCCCCATCCTCCAAGGCTTGGTCCGTTTTAGGAATTTTTCTTTTTTGAATAGGCTTGATTGCTTCCAAATCCGTGGCAATCTAGCTAATTTTCCCCATCCAAATTTTCAATGAACATACACGAATACCAAGCGAAGCAACTTTTTGCGGATGCTGGAGTCGCGGTACCCAATGGTACGGTTGCCCAGAGCGAGCAAGAATTCGATCAAGCCATTTCGGCCCTGCCACCAGGCAAACCGATTGTAGTAAAAGCCCAAATTCATGCGGGCGGACGCGGAAAAGGAACCTTTAAGGATGGATTTCAAGGAGGAGTTCATGTTGTTTCCGATGGTGCTGTGGCCAAGGAAAAAGCACAGGCAATGCTTGGTAATGTTTTGGTTACTAAACAGACTGGAGATGAAGGTAAGGAGGTTGGTACGGTATATTTTACGGAAGCCTCCGATATCGAAAAGGAATATTATCTTGCGGTATTGATGGACCGGGCCACTTCCAAACCGGTCATAATCGCATCTACGGAGGGCGGTGTGGACATCGAGGAAGTGGCTGAGTCCTCACCTGATAAAATTTTGAAGGTTCTTGTGGATCCTGCCCTTGGTCTGAGACCTTATCAGGCTCGTCAGATTGCATTTGGTCTGGAACTCTCCGGAGATTCTTTCAAGCAATGCGTTAAGCTAGTAACCAAACTTTACAATTTTTTCTGGGCAAAGGATTGTTCCCAAGTGGAAGTGAATCCATTGGTAACCACCCCTGCCGGTGATGTGCTCGCTCTTGATGCGAAAGTGAATTTCGATTCCAATGCCTTGTTCCGTCATCCCGACGTCGTTGAATTGCGTGATCTGACCGAGGAGGATGCAAAGGAGGTGGAAGCTTCCAAGTTTGATCTTAACTACATCGCTTTGGATGGTAACGTTGCCTGTATGGTAAATGGTGCCGGACTGGCGATGGCTACGATGGACATTATCAAACATTATGGAGGGTCCCCAGCAAACTTCCTGGATGTGGGTGGAGGAGCCAATGAGGAACAGGTAGAAAATGCTTTTCGGATTTTGGTTTCGGATGATGCGGTGAAAGCAATTCTGGTAAATATTTTTGGTGGTATCATGAAGTGTGATGTGATTGCCACCGGAATTGTGAATGCGGCCCGTAAACTAGATATGAAAGTTCCTTTGGTTGTTAGGCTTGAAGGAACCAATGTGGAACAGGGAAAACAAATCCTTGCAGATAGTGGCTTGGCCCTCGAACCTGCAGACTCACTTGCGGAAGCTGCGGAGAAAGTCGTGAAATTGGCTGCTCACTCCTAATTCAAGAGAAAGGAAAATTTTTTATGAGCGTTTTAGTAAACAAAGATACCCGTCTCGTGGTTCAGGGCATTACCGGAAGTGCGGGAAGTTTTCATACCACTCAATGTATCGAGTACGGTACAAATGTGGTTGCAGGAGTAACTCCCGGAAAGGGCGGTCAGAAATTTCAGGATTCCGTCCCTGTTTTCGATACCGTGCAGGATGCAGTCGACAAGGAAGGTGCCAATGTGGCAGCGATTTACGTGCCACCTCCCTTTGCTGCTGATTCCATTCTGGAAGCGATTGATGCTGAGATTCCGCTGGTAATCGCGATCACCGAGGGTATTCCCGTACGGGATATGGCTGAGGTAAAGGCACGCTTGGCTTCTTCCAATACCCGTCTGATCGGACCGAATTGTCCAGGCATTATCACTCCTGGTGAGTGTAAGATCGGAATCATGCCCGGCTATATCCACAAACCCGGTAAGGTAGGGATTGTTTCCCGTTCGGGAACCCTGACCTACGAAGCCGTGTGGCAGATCACATGTGCCGGTCATGGCCAGTCCACTTGTATTGGAATCGGAGGTGATCCCATCAATGGAACCAGCCACTTGGATGCAATAAAATTATTTAATGAGGACCCTGACACCGAGGCGATCATTCTGATTGGAGAAATTGGAGGAACTGCGGAGGAGGAAGCCGCTGAATTCATTAAGGATAATGTGGATAAGCCATGCGCTGCTTTTATTGCTGGCCGTACTGCACCGCCTGGCCGCCGTATGGGGCATGCCGGAGCGATCGTTTCCGGAGGTAAGGGAACAGCTGAAGCCAAAGTGGAAGCTATGCTGGATGCGGGAATTTCCGTAGCCGAGACACCTTCACATATGGCTGAGGCTCTCTTTAAGGTCTGGAATCCCTAAATCTTAAAATGAATTAAGAACTTTTCCCCAAGCTCTGCTTCAGGGAGAAATTCTCCCAAATTCCATATTTTGGCAGGATGAAGGCCTGAGTTTTTTAATTCTTCGGTGTAGTCTCCACCCTTGAGGTACAAAATACCATTGGCAGGTGAATTTTTTGCCCCCTTGGCAATTTTATCCTGTACCCAGCCAAAGAAGGTGGGCAGGGCAGTGACCGCTCGTCCGATAACAAAATCAAAAGTCTTCTTACTGGGCAGTTCTTCTACCCGGCCGCGTCTTACTTCGACATTCGTAAGATTGATGCGTTTGACGATATCTTCCACAACCATCGCTTTTTTACCGATCGAGTCGATTAGGGTGAACCTTGCCTGCGGGTAGCAAATGGAAAGAGGGATGCCCGGTAATCCACCTCCTGTCCCGACATCGAGTAATCGTGCCTTGGGCATAAGACGGAGAAACTTGGTAATGCTCAGGCAATGGACGAGGTGTTTGATTTCAATGCGGTTCGCGTCCTTGCGGGAAACAAGATTTATCTTAGCGTTCCATTCACGCAGAAGATCACAGTACTCCTGTAATTTCGACCATGCCTCTTTTTCAAGATCCGGAAACCAGGAATGAAGGGTTTTCCAGGGATCGCCTGAATCATTCATCGGGTTTATTCAACTACGATCTCGTCCAATCCCTTGACCAAGTCGTCGATGGCTTTGGCCTGAGAGAGAAAGACTTCAAGCTTGTCGAGGGGTAGGGCACAGGGACCATCGCATTTCGCTTGGCTTGGATCGGGATGAGATTCCANAAATAGACCACCAATCCCTTGNCTCATGCCTGCGAGCATGAGATCGAAAGCTGCCTGCCTGCGACCATCGGCTGAATCGCTACGACCGCCGGGTATTTGAAGGGAATGAGTAACGTCAAATACCACCGGGCAACCGGTTCGCTTCATGATGCCAAAATTTAATGGGTCAACCACCAAATTATTATAACCAAAGGAGCTACCCCGTTCGCAGAGAAGAATCTGCTCATTACCTGCTTCCTTGAATTTGTTTATGATATGTCCCATTTCATGAGCGGCCAGAAACTGTGCTTTCTTTACGTTAACGGGGCGGCCCGTCTCCGCCAATGCCACGACAAGATCGGTTTGGCGGCAAAGAAACGCTGGTAACTGGAGAACATCAATCACTTCGGCGGCCAGTTTTGCCTGGAATGGCTCATGCACATCTGAAATTACGGGTATCTTATGGATTTCTTTGATCTCAGCGAGAATCTCACATCCCTTTTCTAGTCCGGGACCCCGAAAAGAGTAGATAGATGACCGGTTCGCCTTATCAAAAGATGCTTTAAATACAAAAGGTATGCCCAGCTTATCGGTTACTTCCTTGTATGCGGATGCCACTTCGAGGGCGAGTTCGCGTGATTCCAATACGTTCATTCCCCCGAACAAAGTGAAGGGTAAGTTATTGGATACGCTAAGGTTGCCTACGGAAATGCAGTTTTGTTCGCTCATGAATAGGCAACTTCGGGCGGGGCTCCATGCTCAGCGGTCACAATAATTCCAATTCCTCCACGGGCATTGAAATTGACTTCTACTCTGCACCAGCGCGGCTCAAGAGCATTTACCAGATCGTCAAGCAAGCAGTTGGCAAAGTGTTCGTGAAAGGTTCCCTCATCACGAAAGCTCCAGAGGTAAAGTTTGAGGGATTTCGATTCGACGATTTTTTGATCCGGAACATAACGGATATGAATCTCGGCAAAATCGGGCTGTCCGGTCTTGGGACAGATACAGGTGAATTCACTTGTGTTTAATTCCACCACGTAGTCACGCTCGGGGTTTCGGTTGGGAAAGGTTTCAAGTTCCCTTTTGGGTTGGGTACCCCCTTCGCCAAGCTTCGTCAGATTTGTATGTTCAGGATTTGTTTCGCTCATATGACAGGATTCCTTATCTCAATTCTTCGGCAGACGGGCAAGAGTAGAAGAATGGGACAGTTCTTTCCATGGAATTACCGATGCAGATTCTTTTAGAAAAAGTTGGAGTTGGTTTGAAAATATGTTTCGGGGAATTTGCTTGGCACCCATTTTCTCAAGATGTGGAGTATGTGCCTGACAGTCGATCAGTTGGATGCCGTACTGCAGGGATAAGGTCACGAGGTGGGTCAGACAAATCTTGGATGCCTCGGGTACTTGATGAAACATGGATTCCCCAAAAAACATTTTACCCATGGCCAAACCATAGAGCCCACCAACTCTTTTGCCAGCAATGAAAGCTTCAACGGAATGCGTAATTCCGAGGCGATGAAGTTTGAGGTAATCTTGGATCATATCCTCCTCTATCCAAGTCGATTCCTGTTCGGGTCTTGAGGATTGAGCACAAGATCGCATGGTTTCCTCTAACGAGCAATCAATCCGCACCTCAAATTTTTCTGATTTAATTGCTTTTTTCAAGCTTCGTGAAATTTTAAAATCACAAGGCTGGAGGACCATCCGTGGATCAGGGGAAAACCAGCACCAGTAATGCGGTTCCTGATCCATTTTCATCCATGGAAAGATTCCTTTATGATAAGCCGCGGTCAGGCGTTCAATTCCAAGATCCTGACTGACTGCGAGCATTCCATTGTCTTCTGCTTTTTCGACCTCAGGCATGAGGCTGGGGTTTTGATCATCCAATAAGAAGATCATGTGTCATTTTTACTGCTAGGATACCAATCTGAGCAGATTGATCTCCGGGCGGCAATTAAATCGAAACCCATAAAGGTTTCCAACCCCCTTTGAAATTTGAATGTATCTTGAATCTTCCCACTCATGAAGACCATCGATCATAGATTTGTCCGCAACTGGAGCAAAAGGTGCAAACTTTGTAAAAGGAACGATAAATTGACCTCCATGTGTATGACCCGAAAGCATAAGATTCCAATGATAAGATTTAAGAATATCTTTCGCATCAGGGTTATGACACATCAAGATAACAGGTTCTTTCTTTGAAGATTTGGAAAGAGGGCTCAAGCATAGCTTGGGGTAGCATTGTTCGGACCATAAATCTCCCAGTCCAACTATTCGTAGCGGAGTTCCTTTGATTTTTACCTTAAGCTCTTCATTCAGCAAAAGTCTCACCCTTGCCTTGCGCAGCATTGTCCTGATTTCGTTACTTGATTCCAAACCTCCTTTTGAAGATGACCATACTCCGCCATCGTGATTCCCAAGACATGCGTATGTGGGGGTTTTTGATGAAAATTTGAAAAGCAGTTTTCCCAAACCTTCAAGCTCAGCTTTGCTGGGTATGTCAGTGACAAAGTCTCCGGTTATAAAGCACGCATCAGGCGACGCGGAGAATCCATCTTGGAGAGCCGAGTCAATTTTTTCCAAGGAAAAGGTTTTCGACAGGTGAAGATCAGAAAGATGCAGGATGAGAATTTCCTGCTGTTTCAATATACCAGGAAAGGAAATTTTATTTTGGGAAAGATCCAGCCAGTTTGATTCGAATTTAGCATAGAGTGCTCCGAAGATAGGTGGGGAAATGGCAGCCAATAGCCGAATTAAGATTCTGCGGCGAGAAACTCTGCGAGAATTAGCCGGTTGTATCTGAGACTTAGATTTCAGGTAATCCGGAACCTCCGGTTTCATTTTTTGCTTAATTTTTGAGATTAGGATGAAGAGTCGATACCGCCCTCTTCATCGAGTTTTTCCAATTGCTGGATAAGATGTGACTGATCAACAGCTATTTCACCAGAGGATTTCAAATCCTTAATTTTAACTTTCTTTTTCAATTCCTCCTCTTCACCAAGAATGAGCGCATATCTCGCTCCAGATTTTCCAGCCTCTTTGAACTGTTTGCCAAAGGAGCTCTCTTTCAATGGATGAGAAACCGAAAATCCAGCTTTACGAGTATTGGCGACAATGGAGATGCCTGTTTTACTTTGTTCTGAACCACAGATCAAAAAGATATCAGGCACCATCACATAGGATGGGAGTAATCCGTTTTTTTCAAGACAATCAGTTAAGGTCATGTCTCCGATTGCAAAGCCAGCAGCAGGGAGATCTATATTTCCTGAAAGTTTTTTGATCAGGTGATCATATCTGCCTCCTCCAGCGAGAGCCCGTCCTTCTCCGGAAGCCTCAAATGCCTCGTAGACAAAACCTGTATAGTAGGCAAGCCCTCTGACAATGGACAAATCGATCTTGATGAATGGACTCACTTGGTGAGCTTCCAGATGATCCATTAACGCTCTCCAATCATTGGCTCTGGTTTGTCCTGTCTGCCCAAACGATGAGAGCTTTATCAGTAGGGAATCGAGTTGATTGATTTGTTTGAGTTCATCCACTTGTGAAAGAATCTCATTGCCTCTACCCGGTATGATCTTATCGAGTGCCTCGCTGTTTTGCTCGGGCTTGCGTCTTTCACTTTTGTCAATCACCTCCAAGATGGCGGATCTTTCGCCTTCAGCAATACCAATACTCTCCAAGAACAAAAGCCATGTCTGGCGATCACTTAATCGTAAGGCAAATTGATTTTGCCCCAATCCCAAAGTCTCCATAATCCCACACAACAAGGCAATGAGTTCGGCATCTGCCCCAACGGAATCTTCTCCAAGAAGATCGGCATTGAATTGGTAAAAGGATCTGCCTCTACCTTTTTGTGGACGTTCATACCGAAAATGCTCGCCGATATTATACCATTTAATTGGCTTCGGCAATGAATTGGCACGGTTTGCCACCATTCGTGCCAAGGTTGGAGTAAGTTCGGGGCGTAAGGCTACAGCTCTTTCCCCCTTATCCTGAAAATGAAATAATTGAGAGACAATTTCTGGTCCTGATTTTTCGATGAACAAATCAAGAGGTTCGAGAATTGGGGCATCGTATTCGCGAAAATCAAATGCTCTGGCAACATTGCGAAAGACCCGAAAAATGTGATTACGTTGAGCACAGGCTTCAGGTGGAAAATCCCGAAATCCCGGGAGGGTTTCAAACATGAAGAGAAATCCTTACAAATCCTATCAGATACCATCCAAATCAAGTTTGGATAGTCCGGCTTTCATTTCTTTGCCCGCTTTGAACTTAACAACCGCTCGGCGAGGGATAACAACATCTGTCTCAGGTTTATTGGGATTCCGCCCAACTCGAGATTTTCGAACCTGAACTTCAAAAACGCCAAAATTGCGTAATTCAACATTCATGCCTGAGGTCAGAGCCTTATTAATGTTATCAAGAGTTTTTTGCACAATTTCAGTGACATCCTTGTGATTATAGTCAGCACTCTCGTAAATGTTTTGAACGATTTCTCTTTTGGTCAGGTTATTCGACATGATCGGAAACTGTTTGAAAGCACAAAGCTTGGGGTTTAGGGTATAGTTGTGAACTTTCATAAATTCCCAACTGGCAACAACCTGTCAAACTCATAATTTTAAGCCATGTCCAAAAAAGATGATGATAATCCGTTCGAGGAAATGCAAAAGCAACTGCGTGACCTATTGAAGAACAAAAATGTACAAGTCGCTTTTGCTCCTTTTATGCAATCGATGAATGCAAACGATGACCCGGGTAAAAAATCTGAAGACAGTGTGAAAGATAATCCGCCTGATGAGCCCGAACCCACCCGTGACGAGAAATTGGAAAGCATTCGGGCATTCAACCGCAAACCCAAGGAGATAAGAGACTATCTTGACCGTTTTGTAATCAGGCAGGAGCAAGCAAAAAGGGTATTGTCAGTTGCTGTTTGTGATCACTACAACCATATCAGAACCTGTCTTAATGACTCTCAAAAGGCAAATGCTTCCTATGTTAAGCCAAATGTTCTTCTTCTTGGTCCAACTGGTGTAGGGAAAACTTTTCTTATGAGGAATGTGGCTCAACTGATTGGAGTTCCCTTCGTAAAGGCAGATGCAACAAAATTTTCCGAGACTGGATATGTTGGCTACGATGTGGACGATTTGGTTCGTGATTTGGTGAAATCTGCCGACGGAGATGCTGAACTAGCTCAATACGGAATCGTCTATGTCGATGAAATTGACAAAATCGCTTCCGAAGCATCGAAGAGTGGTCGAGATGTTTCTGGCAGGGGCGTTCAAATCAATTTGCTCAAACTGATGGAGGAGACCGATGTTAATCTTCATTCTCCTCAGGACATGATGGGGCAAATGAAGGCTTTTATGGAAATGCAAAAGGGAGGAAAGCCAAGTAAACCCACTATTTCCACAAAAAATATTCTTTTCATTGTCAGTGGTGCCTTTGATCAACTTGGGGAAAACGTCCGAAAAAGACTTAACTTGAATCGGATAGGCTTCGGTTCATCCGATGAACAGTCTCATAATGAAACTTCAGTCTCCAGATTCTTGGGTCAGGCTGAAACCAGAGATTTTATAGATTATGGTTTCGAGCCTGAATTTATCGGACGTTTGCCAGTACGAGTTGCGTGCGAAGAATTGTCAAAAGACGACTTGAGGGATATCCTGCTCACTTCCGAAGGAAATGTTCTTGAACAATACCGTAATGATTTTTCCGGATATAACATTGAATTCAAGATGACCGATGATGCTGTGGGTAAAATAGCTGAAAAAGCTGCGGAGGAAAAAACGGGAGCCCGCGGATTGGTAACTGTGTTGGAAAAAACCTTCAGAGATTTTAAGTTCGAACTTCCTTCGACCGGAATTCGCTTTTTTGAAGTGGATGACCAGACAGTTGAGAATCCGGAAAGTGCTATGTCGGAACTGATCGAACAGAATCGCGATCAGGTGGATGATTCAATGTTGAGTGATGTCGATCGGTTTGTCGATGAGTTTAAGAGAAACCATGGTTTTGAATTGAGAATTCGCAAACCTGCTAAGGTTGCCCTCGTAAAGTTGGCAACCGACGAGAACCGGTCCGTGCTGGCTTTTTGCGAGAAGAAATTCTCTGACTTCCAGCATGGTCTGAGTATCATTTCCCAGCGAACTGGGAAGAAATCCTTTGTGATTGATAGGAAAGCTATTGACGACCCCGATAAGGAGCTCTCAAAATGGGTAGTTGACAGTTTTGGCAAAAAGCCCGGAGAGGGTGAGTAAACCCGACCCTGATGCGGTAAGAGCGACCTTCGAAAGTGTTGCTCACCGATATGATTTGGCCAATCATTTTTTGTCTGGTGGAATCGATTTCTATTGGCGCAGGCAATTGCTTAAAATGGCTTCCGAGGGGCCATGTCACCAGATATTGGACTTGGCAACGGGTAGTGGCGATGTGGTCTTTGCTTTGCGTGAAGGTTTACCAAATCAGACTGAAATTACAGGTGTTGATTTTTGTGAACCTATGCTTTTGGAGGCAAGAAACAAAAGAAAAAAAAGGGGATTGGATGAAAAGATGAATCGTTTTCTTTTGGGAGACTGTTTGTCCTTGGATTTCCCAGACGAATCATTTGACCTCATTACGATCTCATTTGGACTGAGAAACCTAGCAGACCGTGAAAAGGGATTAAAGGAAATGAATCGCGTACTTAAGTCCAATGGGCGACTGATTGTACTTGAGTTTAGTCAGCCTTATTTTTGGTTCCGTCCGCTATATTATTTCTATCTGAAACTGATTCTTCCCTGGATGGCGAGAATAGTAACGGGAGACCGTGATGCATATCTTTATCTCGGATCAAGTATTTCTGCGTTTCCTGATCGTTTTGGTCTTGTGGCGGAGTTTGAAAATGCAGGCTTTGAAAGAATACTTTTTTCCGCACTTAGCTTTTCAATTGTTGCCTTACACTTGGGATACAAGAAAAAAGATTCCTAATTTTGCTCTTCTAAAAATAGGATCAGATCCTGGAGGCTGGTTTGGGGTTTGTCACAAGTTTGATTCCGGCATGCATAAACAGTGGGTTTATTATCGATTGCATTTTGGTTTTCGAGAAACGGTACGAGTTTGATCAGCGTTTTGTCTGGTTTTGAACTGTCTTTGAAAAGTATAACCTTAGAGGGAAGAAAACGCTGATTTATTTCACGTAACAGATCCTGTGTTTCAGTCATTTCCGAGTCACCTGCGACCACAAATTCAATTGGAGAACCCAGGATGAAATCCAGTGCATGCAGAAGAACCTCTGCTCCTCTTGGGTTTTTATTGAGGAAACCACTGGAGGCGGAAAAGAGACGGATCAGTTTTTCCTCATAATTGGAATTTCCAGTAAATTTAGATAGACGAGCAAGGTTGAGTGCCATCACTGAGTTACCAGAAGGAATTGCACCGTCGTAAATCTCTTTGGGACGGACCAGTAGCTTCTCGCCATCGTCTGCGGTTAAATAGAAGCCTCCGTTTTCTTCGTCTTCGAATAGCTGGATGGTCAACTTTGCCAGATCATCGGCATGCTTGAGGTATTTGCTTTCAAGGCTTGCCTCATACAAATCGATCAACCCTTGGGTGAGGAAGGCATAATCTTCAAGATGGGCAGGTAAACCAGCCTTCCCGCGTCTCCATCGTTTGAGTAATCTTCCCTCATCGGTGCGCAAATTTAATAGGCAGAAGTCAGCCGCTCCNTTGGCCGCTTTCAAATAAGAAGGGTCATTTAGGCACCTTGCACATCTTGCGAAAGCGGAGATCATAAGTCCATTCCAGTCTGTTAGTATCTTGTCATCGACCTGTGGGTGAGATCTTTTTTCTCTGGCTGCAAGAAGCTTTTTGCGAATTTGCTGATCTCTTTTTGTTTCTTGATTGACCAGATCAATGGGAAGGTGCGGAATATTCTTTCCCGTTAGTTCTTGCGTGGCTTCGTCATGATAGTTCCCTTTTGTTTCAAATTGAAATTTGTTACCGTAGTAAGCCGCATCCTCTTTTCCTAGAACACTTATCAGCTCTGCANTTGTCCAAAGGTAGAATTTACCCTCTTCCCCCTCGCTATCCGCATCCTCTGCAGAGTAAAAGCCTCCTTCCTCAGACATGAGCTCCCGAGTCACGTACTCAAGTGTATTGCGACAACTGCGAAGATAGAATTCCTCTTTGCTCACAAGATAGCATTCTAGATTGGCGATGGTAAAGAGGGCTTGATCATAAAGCATCTTTTCAAAGTGAGGTACTAGCCAACGGTTGTCGGTGGAGTAACGATGTATCCCATATCCCACCTGGTCATAAATTCCACCAAGTCGAATGTTTTTTAGAGTNTGCTTGGTCATTTCCAAAGCATCTGAATTCCCAGTTCGCTGGTGATAACGAAGCAGAAAACTCAGGGTATGGCAGGTAGGAAACTTAGGTTGTGTTCCATAACCCCCGAATCTTGTGTCATAGTCTTTCCTTAATGATTGGTAGCAAGCGTCCAAGTGACTGGAATTTAAATCTCCACCGGCATGACCTTCCTGCATTTCCGCAAGACTTTTGATGATGGCCTGGCCCACTTCCTGGGCTTTATTTCTTTGTTCTTTCCAAACTCGTGCAAAATGCGGGAGCAATTTCAGCATTGAAGATTTTGGGAAATAAGTACCCGCAAAGAAAGGGACCTTGTCGGGAGACATAATTACAGTCATAGGCCAGCCACCTCTTCCGGTCATCATTTGAGTGACGGACATGTAAACATGATCGACATCCGGTCTTTCTTCCCGGTCGACCTTTATGCAAATGTAATCACGATTCAATAGATCGGACACCTCGCGGTCCTCAAATGACTCGTGTTCCATCACATGACACCAGTGGCATGTAGTGTAACCGATAGATAGAAAAATAGGGCGGTTAAGTTTTTGAGCCATCTCNAATGCATCTTCTCCCCACGGATACCAGTCGATGGGATTGCGGGCATGCTGAAGNAGGTAGGGGCTACTTGAGAAAACAAGACGGTTGAATTCCTCTCCTCCATCTTTGGGTAATTTTTCCATTTCTGCAACCGTGGGCAACGGGGCCCGTTTGTGTTTGGTTGATTCATACATGGATTGGAATTCTTTATTCCGGTCGAGAAGCTCAGCAGAATTTTTTTTTGGATCTGCAAAGCTTTTGAATGCAAAAAAGAAGCACATTAAATAGGAATGAATTTCCCCTCTTGTGCACATTTTTTTAATTACAAATTGTATTCCCGNCAGAAAGGTTCCACCTCTCTTAATCAACGGAAATTAGTTTCCTAAGATCCTCTACGCGTTTTTCAATTTCAGAGGACCCGGCAGATTCCAAACGATCGCATCCAAAGGATTCAACGGTCAAACTAGCTACACAAGTACCGTAAAGAATAGCTTCCTTGATAGCGGAAAAGTCAGTGCGGTTTCGTGATGCGAGTCTACCGATCAGTGCTCCCGCGAAAGAATCACCCGCTCCAGTCGGATCGCGTAATTCGGTGACAGGATAAGCAGGAATGGCAAAGGATCCATCTTCGTGAAAGAGAATCGCACCATGTTCTCCTTTTTTAATGATTACGGTTTCGGGACCAAATTCGCGTAATTTTTGCCCTGCAAGAATNATATTGTTTTCCTGCGTTAACTCTTCTGCTTCTGTATCGTTGATGACAAAGAGACTTACCTTTTTTATCAGTTCAAGCAAAGCATCTTTTTCGGTTTCAATCCACAAATCAATGGTGTCTGCCAGAACGAATGAATTTTCCTTCAACTGATCGAGAACGTGCATCTGAAGAGAGGGGTGGATGTTGCCCAGTAAAACAAAACTGGAATCCATATAGCTTTCAGGGAGGTTGGGTAGGAATTTCTCAAATACATTCAATTGAATATCGAGAGTATCTCTTCGGTTGAAATTTTCGTGGTATTTTCCCTTCCAAAAAAAGGTGGGCCCGGTTTCGTCCTTTTGCAGTCCTTGAAGGTCAATGCCCCGATTGCGGAGTCGCTCGACATATTCCTCCCCAAAGTCGTTTCCAATAACTCCGACCATTCTAGGCTGTGTAAAGTAACTGGCGGCAAAAGAGCAGTATGAAGCAGCACCTCCGAGTATTCCATCCTGAGATCCATAGGGCGTTATGACATTGTCAAATGCGACTGAGCCCACCACTAAAAGAGGTGAGGGTTCAGCCGAGTCAGTTATGATTCGATCTACCATTNCTNCATTTGTATCCTAGACTAAAACAAGGTTCAAGATACAACAATTCCAGATAGAAGGATCTTGATAAAAGTTCTTTTAATTAAAATTTGCCCCAAATCTTTTCCATTAGGGAATATGTTTGGGGGTCATGTTCTTTGAGTTCTGCACGAACAAATGGATAAAAGTCATTAACNCCAACATAGGATTCAGTCATTTCGGCAAAAAATTCCTTGTGATTCGTGCGGGCATAGTGACGGGTTTTTCCACCACGGTATAGGAGCACTCTTTCGTAGAGGCCAGCTTTCTCAGAGCGTTTGTAAGCTTCTATGATTTCTTTATTCTCAAAACTCAGAATTTGATCATGATACGCGTGTGCCAATTCGTGCAGAATGACATAAGGATGTTTTTGCCAAGTCCCTCGTTTGAGAAGATTTTCTGCTCTGGGAATATGAACGCGTTTTTCGAGTTTTGGGTCATATCCATTACTGACTAGCCACCCTTTGCTTGGGTGGTATTGCATATTTGAAAGCTCGTGCATTTTATCGACACGGATTGGTAAAGTTTGCAATACGGCGACTTTATCCTCTGGCAGCAAAAATTTAATTCTCTGAAAATGATTGGCCAATGCCTTACGTATATTCCTAAAAAAGGGAGCGTCATTGGTTTCTGCAATTTCTGGATCCCACTCAATCGTCCATCCTTCAATCTTATAGATAATTGGCTTGTAAAAATTTTTTTCGGAGAGAAAAGTCTTGTTGATTTCTTTGATGTCCTTCTTTTCTCCACTCAATAAATTTCCCAAAAAAAGAAATGANATGATGAAACAAATGGTTTTGGTAGAGGTTTTCATATTTCCTCAACATGAGAAATGGGAAATGTGCTGGCAAGAACCACTTGTTCGTCAATTTCAATGAGAATGGAGTAATTTCCAGGTTCTTCAAATTTCAATCGGTGGATGTCATTGATCAGATTGATCCGATGTTGTGGGCCTGGTGAGTCAAAGTCCCTTTTTATTATAGTCCGGGGCTCTTCATCGGACATCGGAATTCCGATGGAAATTTTCAAATGGTGCTTTCCCTGCGTCAGATCGGAAAAGGAAAGAAACCAGATCATTCTTGGATGTACAACAGGGAATTCCTTGGCTCGCAGATTTGAAAAAATTCCCAACAATGTGTGCTTCCCGGTTGCTGGGTCAACATATACGGAATCGCAGGTTATCCAGGCGAGGACTTGGGGTTTGGTGGACATCTGAAAGGTAGGGTGGAGAACTTAATTCAGTCCGCTGCGAATCAAAAGCGGCTCAACTTGTGGATCCCTTCCCATAAAGTCACGGTATAGCTGGTCGGGTGGTTTGGAGTTTCCCCTACTGAGAATCTTTTCACGAAAATCAATGCCTGTTTTGCCATTCATAATCCCTTCTTTTTGAAAACGGGTAAATGCGTCAGCATCGAGAACCTCAGCCCATTTGTAGGAGTAATAAGCTGCCGCATAACCAACCGGACTGCTGAATAAGTGACTGAAACGGAGCACGATNGTACGAGGTGTTGTTTTACGTTTTGGCAGGTAATCAGCAAGAGTGCTTTGCAGAGTGAACTCAAGTGATTCAAATTCCTGTTGTGCCAGTTCTCGATGGATGAAGAGATCGAGCTTGGCGAATGCAAGCTGTCTCATCATGGCATTTCCGGACATAAAATTACGGGCACGAAGCATTTTCTGGAAAAGATCCTCGGGGATGGGTGCACCAGTTTCGTGATGGCGTGCAAAAAGATCAAGACTCTCTCTTTCCCAACACCAGTTTTCCATGATTTGGGAAGGCAGTTCCACAAAATCCCACGGGACATTCACCCCATTAAGGCTTCGGTGGGGAACATTACCGCAAAGATGATGGAGTAGATGTCCAAACTCATGAAAGACCGTTTCGACTTCGTAATGAGTGAGGAGTGCGGGCTTGCTCGGCGTGGGGGAGGTAAGATTACCGCAGATAAGACCAAGGTGAGGTCCTCTTTTTCCGCTTTCATCGGGTTCACCAGTTTTTAAATAATTCATCCATGCACCAGCCCTTTTGCTGCTGCGCGGGTGCCAGTCGGCGTAGAAAGAACCGAGGTGCTGCCCGCTTTCGCTATCCATCAGATCGTAGAAACGAACTTCTTTGTGCCACACTGACTCGGGAGCCCTGTCACTTGCGATTCCATTGTCCACTAAGTTTCCTTCAAAACTGGTTGGCTTTTCCTTGATGGTAAGACCAAANACTTTGGTCGCCAAATCAAACATTCCTTCCAGAACTGATTGGATGGGGAAATAAGGACGCAAGTCTTCGTCATCAAAATCATACCTTTCTTTTTTGAGTTTTTCAGACCAGAAGCCTACTTCCCAAGGCTCCATTTTCTCGGTCGGGCTTCCGGTTTTCTCCGCTTTGAATTCCTCCAATTCCTGATTTTCCCTATTGAAGAAAGGTTCTGTTTTTTCCCTCAGTTCAGTAACGAAATGATCTGCTTTCTCTCCATTTTGCGCCATTCTTCTTGCCAACACGGTGTCGGCAAAATTCTCTTTTCCTAAAATTTCTGCTTTTTCCTGTCTCAATTTAATGATCTGACGGATGAGTGGCTCATTTTCATANGGGGCATTTACGCAAAGTCCATCGCTTGCAGTCCAAACTTCCCTGCGAACATCATCATCTTCCAAATATTGTAAAACCGGGAGCATCGATGGCGTATGAAGGGTGAATACCCAGGCATCGCTCCCTTCCTTCTTGCCAAGCTTATCGATGGCAGTTTGTCGGGCCGCTTCTTTGGCGGTTTCCGGCAAGCCTTTCAATTTATCTTCCTCCCTGATCACAAGTTTCCATTCATTGGTGGCATCCAAGACTTGCTCGGAAAATTTTTGGGTGACCTGCGCAAGCTCCTGTGAAATTTGTTCGAGTCTTAATCTTTGATCCTCGGTTAAGTCTGCTCCTGCCTCTTGGAAGTCCAGAAGTGTTTCATTGAGTAACCTTTGATCAATTGGGCTAAGTGAATCGGCTTCCTCCCTTTTTGAAAAGGCTTGCAGTGTATCCCATAATTGAGGATCGAGTGTAATCTTGGCACCAAAGGCACTTACGGCGGGTAACATCTCGTTGTGAGCTTCGCGCAATTCAGGAGAGTTGCAGACAGAATCCAAGTGAGTGATCAGTCCCCAAGCGTAATACAAGTCTTCACTTGCATGCTCCAAGGCTTTTACGGTATTGGAAAAAGTCGTTTCATCCGGTTGTAGATCGCGAATTTTTTGAAGGTTATTTTCGGCTTTCTCAAGTGCCTGAGTAATATCTCCACGGATATGGTCCGGCTTTAGGTTTTCCCATTTAGGATTTCCTGAAAGACNTAAGAATGGATTTTGAGACATAGTGTGATTATTGGATACAGAATTCCATAATGCGAACCGCATTACGATCGCGGGAGATCACAGGTTCTAAAGCGATGGAATGTTTTCCGGGTTTAAGGTTATGAGCAAAGATAACGGATCTGGGGTAGTGCAGGCTCTTGCTGTAGTGATGATATAGATCAATTTCCTGTTTTGCCTGGTCATCAATACTGAAGCGAATTTTTGCGGCATCAGGTCCTGCGAGAATAAAAGCACCTATTGCACGTCCCTCAAACTCAAAGCGTAAGGGCTTTGTATTGTTTTTGCAATGGAGCAGAGGAGCTCCAAGGTATCTCTTCCTTTTAACGCCNTTCAGGACTTCCCAACTTGGTTCCGAGAATTTCCAACCGTTNGTNAGATTGATTCCAGAAGGACTGAGAAATCGGCCCTCAATGAAACTGCATGGATCAATTAGATCTTTTGGCAATTGGTGCGGTTTTGGACTTTCAGGCAGAGGGCCGCTCCAAGCCATGCTCAACAATTTCTGNTGCATATCCGCACAAAGCCGGTTACCTGAGTTTTTGGGATGCGTCCCACCAAATTTTTCCCAGGTAAACTTTTCGTGATCGATTTGATGAGCAAGTTCTCTGGCAAGATGAACTCTGGAAATTTGATATTTTTCAAGTACCTCCTCGTGTGCCGCCATTGGCAGCGGGTTTTTGCCTTCCTTAAGTTCGGCAAGCATTCCAGGATTGACAAAATAGGTAACCACTATGTCGGTCCTCGGATTCTCTTTTCTCATTTGCCTGATNATTCCTTCCATTCCTCGAATGCATGCTTCGTATGAATGTGCGGCATCNTGGTCGTCATTGACCGCGAATTCCAAAAAGAACAGATCAACTGGCGCATGCGATAGCACATCGCGTTGCAGTCGAAAGGCTCCGGTTGTCGAACAGGTCGAGGAGATGCCCGCATTCACGAAAGAAAATTCTGTTTCAGGAAACCGCTTCTCAAAAAAATCCATTAACATAGGACGATACCCGTTCATTTCCGTAATCGATCCCCCCATAAAGGCAACCGTGCCTTTCTTTTTTGTTTCAAAGGCAAGCCTCGAATTATCAAATGAACCACGGATGGTAAGATTTTGTTTTTCGAATGCTGGCAGGTTGAAACATCCAAGNAAAAATGCACCAATTACAATTCGTACAATGGGGTGAATCATTGATTTTTATTAGCAAGAAAAAGGGAGGATTTGGCAAGCTTTGTAATTTCAGTCATATCTTTTTTTTCGATCAAGTCTGATGGGGTTAGCCAACTGCCCCCAACCATTATCACTTGNGGATCTTCTAGGTATTGTGAAACCTGTTTTNCTTTGATTCCACCAGTTGGCAGGCACTGGAAATTGAGTTTTCGAAAAGGGGCGAGTAGGGCTCGCAAATATTCGAGTCCTCCCACAGGTTCGATNGGGAAAATTTTGGAGAGAAGGCAACCCGCANCGATTGAATTCAAAAGTTCACTGGGAGAAAGAATTCCTGGGATAAATGGAAGTTTTAGTGAGACTGCTTTTTGCCAACATTTGTCTGACCAACCCGGTGCAACCGCAAACTCCATTCCTTCCCCGGATACCCATTCAAGTTGATCAGAATTAAGAATTGAACCTGCACCGAGTATAAATTCTGGAAATTCTCTTCTGACTGCGAGTAACGAATCTTTTGCATCATCCGTGCGCAGGGTAATTTCCATGATTCCCACTCCACCTTCCAATAAGGCTTCTGCAATTGCCAATGCCTGATCGGGAGAANCTTTGTTGATAATCGGCAGAACCGGATATTTACCAAGCCAATTAGGAGGATTCACCTGATTTTTTGGAAAGGTTATGAGAGTGACGCATTTGCAAAATTTCGATGAGCATGGCAAATCCTATGGGGGCATAAATCAGACTTTTTTCGACTTCTTTACCAATCCCTTCCATGAAGATGGTAATTCCGATCACAATGAGAAAGGACAACGCGAGAATTTTCAGAGCCACATGCTTGAGAATGAAGTCTCCAATCGGTTTGGCGAAAAATAAAATGACCGTGAAGGAAAGAAGAACGGCAACAATAATAACCCATCGGTTTTCCGTTAAACCCACCGCAGTGATTACGGAGTCGAGGGAAAAGACTATGTCGAGAATGACAATCTGGGTGATAACGCCAAAGAAAGTATCTTTGGCAGACTTATTTTGTTTTTGATGAGAAAGCTCAACTGTGGCATGGATTTCCTTAACCGCTTTCCAGATCAAGAACAGTCCACCTCCCAAAAGNGCTAAATCTCTCCATGAATATTGAAACCAGTCTGCCCATTCAGGAAAAGCCGGTTCTTTCAATTGAACGAGTTTAAGACCACCAATGACCATAATCACTCTGGCAACGAGAGCTAAAATAAGACCAAAGTTTCTGGTTACATTCCGTTTTTCCTCCGGTA
Source organism: Opitutia bacterium (assembly GCA_002692535.1). GTDB lineage: Bacteria > Verrucomicrobiota > Verrucomicrobiia > Opitutales > Seribacteraceae > Seribacter. The sequence goes on along the minus strand of NZKO01000005.1, from coordinate 10,854 downwards.
ATCTGGACACTAGAATCGCAATTACNAGTACATTGTCTACACCTAGGATTAGCTCCAATCCGACAAGCAGTGTGAACAAACCAATTAAGTCAGCATCCATATTGTATTAGACTTATAGTAGGTTGGAATATTAAAAGAAAACAACAAAAGTTTTTTTATANAATCGAAATTAACAAAATATTTTCNNNAAGACTGTGACATTATCAACCGATATTCGAATCAAAAATTTTTCTTTGGATTTCTTACCAGTCGAAACCCGAGTACCTCTCAAGTTTGGATCAGAGGTATTGTCGTCAGTGACTTGCGTGAGAGTAAAGGTGAATGTGGAAAAAATGGANGGCNNAAAAGCGGAGGGTTTTGGGGAAACGCCACTCAGTGTGCAATGGGTTTGGCCATCCGACACATTGTATTCTGTTCGCTTTCAGGCATTGGTAGATTTTTGCAAGCTTCTTGCAAAGAGATGGGAGGATTTTGTACCTGTTGGTCATTCGATTGAAATCGGGCANGAGTTGATCATGAAGGATCTTCCAATTGCCTTAGATGAATTCAACCAATCCAGACTTCCACTTACNGTAACCATGCCATGGCTTGCGGCATTAGTCTGTGCATCCGCTTTTGATCTAGCCATTCACGATGCTTATGGANTCGTTAATCAGGTACCCACATACCAAAGTTATGGTAAGGAATTCCTNTCGTCAGACCTTTCCTGTTTTTTGGAATCCTCAAGAGATTCGAACATTNGCTTTGAATCCAAATTTCCCTCTGACTTCTTGGAGCTAAAGCCTTCCTCTGACATCCCGGTTTGGCACTTGGTTGGAGGACTTGATCCTCTTGATGAAGATGATTTGACGGGTGATGAACCGGATGACGGTTACCCAGTTCATCTAAGGGAATGGATCGAAAGGGACCGCCTCAATTGCCTTAAGGTCAAATTGCGGGGAAATGATAATCACTGGGATTACAACAGACTGGTGAGGATAGGAGAAATCGCTCAGGAATTGAAGGTGGAGTACCTATCCACTGATTTCAACTGTACGGTCACAGACCCTTCTTATGTAAATGAAATTTTGGATCGTTTGAAGCAGGATGAGACAGAGACTTTCAATCGGATTCTTTATGTCGAACAACCTTTCCCCTATGATTTGGAGAAAAACCGAATCGAGGTGCATTCTGTTTCTTCTCGCAAACCATTATTTATGGATGAGAGTGCACATGATTGGAAACATGTCCGTTTGGGGATGGAACTAGGATGGACTGGGGTAGCGCTCAAGACATGTAAAACTCAAACCGGAGCTTTATTATCCTTGTGTTGGGCCAGGGCTCACGGAATGGATTTAATGGTACAGGATCTTACCAATCCAATGCTTGCCCAAATTTCTCATGTTTTGCTTGGAGCTCATGCTGGTACGATCATGGGAGTTGAAAGCAATGGTATGCAGTTTTACCCCGAAGCCTCAATCCGCGAAGCGAAGGTTCATCCGGGAATTTATTTGCGAAGGAATGGGACATTGAATCTCTCTACGATTAAGGGAGCGGGCTTCGGATATCGCATTAGCGAAATTTTGTCCGGATAAAAACTTGTTTTTCTATTTCCTTAGCTTGCAGAGTCAGCAAACTTTTTGTAAAAATAAATTGTATTACTTATTCATCATCATCTTAAAGGAAATCCAAAATGAGAGAACAGACCTTTACACTATCCGATTCTGCGTCTGAAAGCCTGCCAGCCGAAAGAGCAGCCTTCATTCGTCGAACTTACACTCACCTTGCAGTTGCCTTACTCTTATTCACTGGGCTTGAATTCTATATGGTAAATTCACCATTTGCTGAAGAGCTGGCGATAAGCATGACTGATGGAATGAGTTGGCTGCTTGTTTTGGCTCTTTTCATGGGAGTAAGCTACATAGCCAATAAACTGGCATTATCCGGAAGTTCGGTACAGATGCAATACCTTGGCTTGGGATTATTTATAATCGCAGAAGCCATTGTGTTTTTACCACTCTTATTCATAGCCAGCAATTATGTTGGTGGAAGCGACCTGATTCCGACCGCTGGATTGATGACCCTCCTTTTAGTCACCGGTATCACAGCCACCGTTTTCATAACTAAAAAAGACTTCTCTTTCATGAGCGGGATTTTATCCGTTGGCGCCTTTGTGGCTCTTGGATTTATCGTATGCAGTATTATCTTTGGATTCTCTCTTGGACTCATTTTTTCTGCGGTTATGATTCTTTTTGCTGGAGGATCCGTATTATACACCACATCCAATATTTTGCATGAGTTTCGTACTGATCAACATGTGGCAGCTTCTCTTTCTCTTTTTGCATCCGTAGCTTTGTTGTTTTTCTACATTGTTCAGTTTTTGATGCACAATGCGGGTGGAGGAAACGATTAATTTATTTTGATTCTTCCCAAAACTCGGGTTGCTTAGAAACAACAAATCTTTGCTTAACTTCACTTAATGCTGATTGCAGAGTTGTTGTACCCCAAGATGAATGGGTAAGTTCAGGATCCAAATCCATTAAAGGTAATAGAACGAAATCTCTTTCCAATATTCTTGGATGAGGGAGAAGCAATTCTTCTTCATCCATACTTATTTGGTCATAAAGCAATATGTCCAAATCGATAATTCTGGGACCGTTTTTTCGTATAAATTTTTTCCCCATACTTTTTTCGATCTTTTGCAATTCAAGGAGTAATTCATTTGGTTTTAGATCTGTTGAAATCTTTGCAGCTGCGTTTACAAAAGATGGCTGGTCTGGGAAACCGTAAGGAGCCGAGGAGTAAAGTTTGGACCGAGAAATCACTTTGGCAAATTTCTCAATCAGGGAAAGACATTTCCCAAATGTGGAGCGGGGGTTCCCCAAATTTGCCCCGAAACCAAGATAGACTTTAGCACTCAACCTCTACCCTAATCTGACGAAGACCAAGTTTTTTAACATATCTGGGCTTATCCACGGAGAGATGAATTCTTTTGGCACCAAAGTGACTCTTGATATCTTCAGCTAGCAGTGCAGCATATTTTTCGAGAGTTTTACCATCATAAGCCTGTGAAAATGTACGGACATGATCTACAACATCACGATAATCAATCCCGTCTTCGACTTCATCGGTTTTGGCAATTTTTGAAAAATCATTTTCAATTTTGAGGGATACAAGCAAGTCCTGAGGGGCATAAAGCTCTTCTTCCAAAAGTCCAATACGGACCATAACTTCAATTCCTTCGAGTAATATTTTTCCCATGAGATATGTTAATAAATATTTTATCCTTTGGTTGCGAGTTCCTTTGCCACTTTGAGTGCCTGAACGGTTTCCCGGACATCGTGAACCCTGACGATTTCAACACCCTTGGATACTGCATCAATGGCCGAAGCAATGGAACCACCCAGGCGGTCTCTTGGCTCAGGGGCATCACAAAGATGATGAATCCAGGATTTTTTTGAAGAACCTAGAAGAACTCCCCATGCGTCGTCCAGAAAGGCTTCTAGATTTCTCATGAGTTCAAGGTTATGAGCCAAGGTCTTTCCGAATCCAATACCGGGATCAATCCAGGTACGAGGAAGTCCGAGTCCCTGGATTTGGTCTTTTTTCTTTTCAAAAAAGGTCCGTATTTCCTCAACGGTATTCACATATGTTGGTTTCTTCTGCATGTTTTTTGGAAGTCCTTGAGAGTGCATTAAGACGAATCCAGCTCGAAATTGTTGGGCGAGTCCAAGGAGCTGATCTTGACCGCCAGATACGTCGTTGATTATGTGTGCACCGGATTCCAGTGCCATTTGCGCCACTTTTGGCTTGGTCGTGTCAATTGAGATCAAGAATCGATCGGATGGAAGTCTTTCGAGGACGGGAAGGACTCGCCGGATCTCCTCCCCTTCAGAGACGGGATCACTGCCAGGCCTGGTACTTTCACCACCTAAATCGATTATTTGAGCACCTTTTTCTACCATTTGATAGGCTCTTTCGCACGCTAGAACTGGATCAAGGAAATTTCCTCCGTCACTAAAAGAATCGGGGGTAAGGTTGAGAATTCCCATCACGGCGGGGTAGCGTAAGGGAAAAGAATAACCGTTGAAAAGATACTTAGGCACTGGCGGATTTTATGATTTCTTCGTAATGATTGCGTATCGTGGAAAAGATTTCGTTTCCACCTGATGACCAACCCAGCTCAGTTAATGAGGTGAGCGGTGCTACGCCCCGGCCTGTTCCGCATAAAATAATTTCATCAAACGTTGAGATTTCATGGTCTTTCGGCAGAGCATGAATAACTGAATACTGGTTCCGCAACAAAGGAAGAAGATTTTGCAGGACGATACCATTTAACACGTATTTATCAGGAATGATGAGTGTTTTTTGGCGGGCAAAAATGAGGTTGCTTGTCGCGGTCTCGCGAAGATCATTATCTTTGGGGTCCACAATGATCCAGTCTTCTTCCTCAACTTTAAGTTTACCAAGAGCTCCATACAAATTCTTCTCAACAGTTGATTTGATGAGAGGATTTTCTCTTCTATGCTTGAGGAGCCAACCTTTTACTGGATTTCCATCGCTAACCGCAGGGCGCGATGAGAACCCGATCAAGTTTTCAAACAAGCAAATTCTCAACAAACCATGTTCGAAATTCATTTCTTCTATAAATTCGCTCACTTTACTCTCAAAATGACAAGAGCTTGGAATCCATGGCATCTGCAATCGGGATGCTGATTCCAGCAGTCGATGAAGGTAAGATTCAAAGAATGGAATCTTTTTACCTTTCAAGATTCGTATGGTTGTAAAAACTCCAGACATTCCCCAAGGCTCTGGATGTTTGTCGGGTGTACCATCTTTATGCCATGCTTTCATCGAGAATGTTGGATATGATTTGTTTACCTCGATTCGATAGAAATGATTCGGGATGATACTGCAAGCCAAAGAGTTTTTGGTCCAAATCCTCAAAAGAAAGAGGAGTTTTACGAATCGGATCCTGGGCTGTAATTCTTAAATTTGACGGTAGATTTTTAAGACTTTTGGGATCTACCTGCAGGGAATGGTAGCGTCCGACCTTTATGGGTTCCTGAAGCTTTCGGTATGTAACGGTCTTGAAATCGGCTAGTATTTCAGTTTCCACCCCATGCAAAACCTGGCTTTGACGAATGATTATGCCGCCTTCCTGTTCGATTATTAGCTGAAATCCCAGACACACTCCAAGGATGGGAATCCTACCTTTTGCATTCCGATAAATAATCTGGGACTCAGGGTAATCTTCCGGACTTCCCGGACCAGGCGAAAAAACCAATAATCTGCTTGAGGCAATGTCAGAAGATGAAAAAAGTTTTCGGTCGATGATCTTTACCTTGTCAAATTCTGCAAGCAAATGCTCCAAGTTTCGGGTAAAGGAATCGCGATGATCGATTAGGGTGATCATTTGAGCAAATCTAAAAGAGCCTGCGCTTTAGCCTGATTTTCCTTATATTCGTAATCAGGAGTTGAATCGACGACGATCCCTCCGCCTGCTTGCGTGTAGCAATGCCCGTCCATGATGAGCATTGCACGAATGATAAGGTTTAGATGGAGGTCTCCATTGTCGGCAATCGTGCCAAAACTACCAGTATATGGTCCCCGAAAGCAGGGCTCAAGTCGATCGATCCATTCCATGGTGCGAGCCTTTGGGCAACCGGTTATACTTCCCCCTGGAAGCATGGCCTGAACAATATTTTGTAAGGAGATTTCGCCTTTTAAAGTTCCTGAGATTGTCGAAACCAAGTGGTGAAGATGCGAATAACTTTCAACTTCACGAAAATTTTGAATCTGCACACTGCCGGGCTGGCAAATTGTCGAGAGATCATTTCGTTCGAGGTCTACAAGCATGTTATGCTCGGCAACTTCTTTTGGATCCTGGAGAAATCGTTCAATCAATGAACGGTCGATCTGATTTTTGTCTTTTCGGTAGGTTCCTCCGATTGGCCGCGTGGTGATGATCTTTCCAACCTTTTGAATGACTACCTCAGGAGAACAACTGACAATCGAGAACTCGGGAGTTTTTAAAAGAAAAGCTTCCGGCGCAGGATTGCTTTTATGCAATTTTGCAAAAGCTGCTATTGGATCGATCAAGGCGTTCGCCTCAAAGCGCTGGGAAATTTTAATTTGATAGGTTTCTCCATCTAGAATTGCTTCTTTTGCCTGATTGAAAATATCTTTGTACTGCTTAAAGGTCAAATTGCAGGTTGGGGGTGCAGCCTGACTGACGATAGCCTGAGGAGTAACCTTCTGCATGAGTAGTTTGGCTATTTCTCCCTCTCTTTCAGAGCTCCTTGATTCAATGATGGTATGATCTTCTTCAAGCTGGATCAAGCTTTGGGGACGACCAAACCAACCTGCGGGGACGGACAAGTCACATTGGGCTTTTAACGGAATTCCAAAATGAAAAGCCAATAATTCATATCCAAAGAATCCCACCCATCCAGAAAAGGATAATTCTGAATTACTTTTTTCGGAAGAGATTTTTTGCCAGATGCGATCATCATCGTAAGAATCGATATTTAAAATTGGGTCAAAATCGAAGAATGCCTTTAGCTTTTCCGGTGAGGAGTCCATCGTCTGGATGCCCACATTTGCACAGTCTAGATTGGATAGCTGAATCGCGGAAATCTTTTGATTCAGTATAATCATGGAAGGATATTCAATAGTTCAGGGAAGACCATTATGTGATCTTTATTCTTTTGTTCTGAACCAAAAAGAATGGGATTCCATCCTGCTTCCTTTGCTCCCTCATAGTCTTGGTACTTGCTATCTCCAACATGCATGATTTCGTCGGGAACAACATGCATTGTTTTTTCTACAGATTGAAAAATTTCCCTTTGTGGCTTTTCAAATCCAAGTTCGGAGGAAATGAATAGATACTCAAAAAGATGATCGACTTTAAGATCGAGCAAAACGGATCGCAGTCTTGAATCATTGTTGGACAGGACAGCCAATCGATAGCCTCGATCAGAAAGCGTTTCAAGGGTAGAGATGGCCTGATCCGAAATTATCCAAGGTTTTCCGGTCGCAAATAAATCCCATAATTCTTCAAATAGCTCGTTGATCGTTTCTCCATTATGAAAAGGTTTGAATGTCAAAGATACGACTTTTCGCCAAAAGTCTTTTTCCTCACCCTGATTTTTGCGAGCATTCTTCTGCACTTCGTTGAATGCCTTTCCAAATTGAGCTTGCAGTTGCTCATCCTCAACCAGAATCCCTCTTTTGCGGGCCGTAGATCCATATACTGCACCGACTGAAGGCCATGGCTTGAGCAGTGTGCCTGCCGCATCAACGGTTAGCAGTGAAATCTTTTTCATGACAGTAAGAATAAATGTGGAAATTTTAAAAATTGGGGGTGGCAAAAAAATCTGCCATATAAATAAACAACCTATGAAAGTCATTCGATGTTGCGAGTTTTAACCAGTGGTTTCGGGTTTGTTATCCTGCTGATAGTACTGATGATCTTGGCTTACTGGGACCCATCAGTTGGCACCAGAGGTGGATGGTTGTATCATTCCTTACTTTCCGAATTTCTTGTAGGTCTTATCTTCGTTATTCAGGGGTCTCGTTTGAGCTTGAAAAATCTTTCTTTCTTTTTTCGACAGCCTGTTGGAGGCTTTGCTCTGCAGGCAGGCATTGTTTTTCTTCCGGTTTTATGGGTTAAGATTTTCTGGGTCGCTGGGATTATTCCAGATAATATTTATCCAACATTTTTCTTTCTCGCAATTTTACCCACCACAATTTCGAGTTGCGTGGTTTTTACAGCAAGTGTTCAAGGTAATGCAGATTATTCACTGGGCCATGCAACCTTGTCTAACCTAATGGCTCTCTTTTTGGTACCCGTTTTGTGGGCTGGTTCCTACGAGGAGAGAGTAGCATTTGATATTTTGGTACCCAAAATTATTGCCTTGGTTGTCTTGCCTTCCTTGGCCGGTTGGCTCTTATCTAAGTTGTTTTCAAGAATTGTACCAAGGATTCAAGGTAAATGGCATGAGCAAATTCCTATGCTCTGTATTGCATTTCTTGTTTACCTTTCGTTATGTGAAGGCATTAGCCAAACTGGGGGTATTCGATTTCTATCTGAAGTGAAATTGATCCTTCCATATTGTGTGGGATTTGTAATTCTCCTTCACCTTTCGGGTTGGATGTTTTCGATTAGATGGTCAAAGAGCAGAGATATTCAAATCGCCCAGTTTTTCTGTTTGTCCCAGAAGTCGCTTGCCTCTGGAATGCCACTCGCAACAGTAATATTCTTTGGAAGTACGGAAGAATTGATGGGTGTTACCTTACCACTTTTCTGTGTTCATTTCCTGCAATTGCTTCTTGGCAGCTCGCTGCTTATTGGTCTAAAGCCCAAAGTTGATAACCAATGAGTTTGCAAATTGAGTCATTTGGTGTTGATACCTGAATAGTTTTCGATGTTGTATATAAAGTGATTTGTAAAAATTTTAAGGATAAAGAGAAAATGCGCCGTGCTGGATGCACCGCTGCCACTATCCTTGATCGACTGTGTTCTCATGTGCAGCCAGGTATGAGCACATGGGAAATTGATGAAGAGGGAGGCTCAATGATGCGGGAATTCGGAGTTAAGAGTGCCTGCAAGGGGTATCGATCCGGAAATCGGATTTTCCCATCCTACACCTGTCTTTCGATAAATGACGAAGTGGTACATGGGATCGGTCTGAAAGATCGAGTTTTGAAGGAAGGGGACGTCATTTCCGTGGATGTCTGCATTCGAGAAAATGGAGTAATTGGCGATAACTGCCGAACCATACCAGTGGGCATGGTAAGCCCGGAAGTGGATCGTCTTCTGAGAGTTACAGAAGAGTCGCTTTACATCGGCTTGAGCATGGCTTTGCACAAGAAAAGGGTGGGCGATGTGTCCCAAGCCGTGCAGCAATATGTCGAAAAGGCAGGCTTTGCTGTGATTACCAATTTTGTTGGGCATGGGGTAGGTAGGACCCTTCATGAGGAACCACAAATTCCCAACTTTGGGAAAGCAGGCACAGGTCCGCAGTTCCGTAAGGGCATGGCAATTTGCATTGAGCCCATGGTCAATATGAAAAGTCCACAAATCCGCATGGCCAAGGATGGTTGGACGGCTTTGGCGGTTGATGCCATGCCATCCGCTCACTTTGAGCACACATTATTGGTCGATGAGGAACAGCCGGAGATTTTGACGATTCCAGAGGGTGCTGGGAATCCTGGTGAGTATCTCAAAGGGAAACTAGCTGGTCTAGCTGCCTAATCTTATGCTCAAAAGAATTACCGAGAGCGTATTCAGTTTTGATATCGATTGGATTCCGGACCCTAAGTCAGCGGAAATATTACTTAATTATCCTTCATCTTCAGGTCCATCCGATGCTGCCAAGGATTCTTTTGAAGCTCTTTGGGCAGAAGCCAGAAAACCTGACGACCCGGAAGATTATCAACCCTACATCAAAACCATTCTATGCCGCATCGTTTCAATTTGCGGGATTCTCAGGGATTGTCCAAGGGGAGGTGAACCGGTCCTGAAGTTGATCTCCCTGCCCACCGATCCTCTTGATGAGCAAAAATCAGACGAAAAGGTTTTGCTCACCAGCTTTATGAAATCAGTTGGTAGAAGGAAGCCCCAACTTGTGGGATATAACTCTTCTCAGGCTGATATTCCCATTATCATTCAGCGAGCCATCGTAAATGGACTTTCTGGATTTGGTTTTTCAGATCGGCCTGCCAAGCCATGGGAAGGGGTGGATTACTTTGATGCGAGAAATTCGGACTACAATATTGATTTGGCTGACGGTTTGGGCCAGTACCGTGATCGTCCATCCCTTCATCAGGCTGCAAGTCTCAGTGGAATTCCCGGTAAGATTGATGTCAGTGGAGAATCCGTAGCTCAAATGTGGCTTGATAAACAACTTTCTGGAATTCTTGCCTACAATGAATTTGATGCGTTCACCACTCATTTGTTGTGGGCTCGAATGGCTCATTTTTCCGGCTTGATGAGTTCCCGCGATTACGAGCGTGAGCAGGAATTGGTCAGAGAATTATTGGAAGCTGAAATTGGTAGGGGTAAAGATCACTTATCCCGTTTTGTCGAGGAGTGGGACCGCTTGCTCTCGATTACTGGACAATAATAAGTTTGGGTGCCGCTTTCTTTTGCATTGTCCTCCATGCTATAAACTGTTCCAAACATAAGTTTGTCTCAACAACAGCACATTACATACTAATTTACAAATGACCAATGATGAACAAGCCCAAGACGCATTAAGTCGTCTAAATGAAACGCGCGACCGCCTAATGGGCGAAATTCGCAAAGGTATAATTGGCCAGGATGAAGTTATCGAACAATTGCTGATTACCCTCCTCGCCAGTGGTCATTGTCTTTTGACCGGAATTCCCGGTTTGGGAAAAACCCTTTTGGTCAAAACCCTGGCAAAGTGCCTAAGTCTTGGGTTTAAGCGCATACAGTTTACACCCGATCTGATGCCTGCCGATGTGGTCGGTTCTGAAGTAGTGGATGAAGATCCAAGTACTGGGAAGAAATCATTTCGTTTTTCCGCCGGTCCGATCTTTTCCAATGTTGTATTAGCCGATGAAATAAATCGTACTCCTCCCAAAACTCAGGCGTCCCTTTTGGAAGCAATGGAAGAAAGACAGGTTACGGTTTCTGGAGAGACCCGTCCGTTGGATGCCCCCTTCTTTGTTCTTGCAACCCAAAATCCCATCGAACTGGAAGGAACTTATCCTCTCCCCGAAGCTCAGCTTGACCGTTTTCTTCTTAACCCAGTGATTGATTATCTTTCGGAGGAGGATGAGATTAAGATGGTTGGAGAAACCACCGGGGTTCAGTTGCAAGAGGCACAAGCCGTACTGACTGGT
>NZKO01000004.1 GCA_002692535.1 Opitutia bacterium | reverse complement strand
GCGACATAAGCACTAAACTGAGGAACGCTGCAGTGAAAAACCTCGCTTGTTATATTTATAATTCTTCCATACTTTCTTTTCTTCATTCCAGGAAGAACTGCTTGGGCTAGCATAAAAGGGCTCATCACAAAAAAATCATACATTTGCCTGTAAAAATCAGCATCATAATCCTCAATTGGCTTCTGTGGCTGATCAGGCGTGGCATTGGGAACAAGGATATCTAGCGAACCGAACTTATCTTCAATCGCTTCAACCATAAAATTTAACTGTTGCTGGTCCGAGGCGTCTGCCCTGAACAAAGCCGCATGAATCCCTTCATTCCGAAGATCCTGCAAAGTTTTTTCAGCAGCTTCTGAATTATTTAAATAGTTCAGGCAAACTTTGGCTCCAGCTTTGCCAAGGGCCATGGCCACTCCACGACCAAGACCACGGCTACTTCCGGTAACAAGGGCTACTTTGTTCGATAATGAAAAGGGCATTAGAGAGTCACAATGAAGGAAAATACTTTTAGATAAATACGAAAAACTAGGAGGGGCTTATTTTATATATCAAAATAATTTGATATTTAAAAAAAGTGTTCCAGTAAAGTCGAGTAGTAAAGTTTTGTTCAATTTAGATCTATGAATTACATTCTAACGAGATACTGTATTTAGATACATCAAATATCTGGTGTTTCATACAGTTGAGCAAAGAACTTGCAAATGAACTTTGGAACAAGGAATCTAATATGTCCAATGTTGTCTTATAATTCTCACTATTGAAATAAAAGTACCCAGGCTAAAAGTGATGAAGACTAAAAATTTAATACCACTCGGTATTCTTTCAGATATCGATTAATTTCTAAGATGAATTTGGTGCATGATTCCTGCTCGACTTGAAAAATAAAGGAATTTACCTTTCCCAAATGAAATGGATATTTGTTACTTTCTCATCTGTTTTTCTTTATCTTACTTCTTACTCCACGGATCTAAAACCAAAGATAACCTTCCTCATTGCCGAAAGAGAATACCTTACAGAAGAAACCCTTCCTGTTTTTGCAAAGGCACACCTTATTGACGACTACCATATTGCCTATTGTTTTGCTGACAAAGCAGGAGATAGCAGGCACACTCTCAAAAATTCAAAACATATCGATGATGCAGATCTCCTTTTTGTAAGCGTCCGACGCAGAGCGTTTACAATCGATATAATGAATCGGATCCGAAAACTTGTGAATAATGGCAAACCGGTTGCGGGAATAAGAACAGCGTCTCATGCCTTTCAACTTCGCAAAGAGGCTTTACCTGTAGGTCATCAAGAATGGACCAAATGGGACCATGAAGTAATAGGTGGAAATTATAATGGCCACTTGGGGAAAGGATTATTTTGCAATATCAAGTTAGCATCAGGAGCGTTAAACCATGAAATTCTGAATAAAGTAAAACTTCCTTTCACAACACCTGCCACCCTGTATCGAAACTCGCCTTTGCCAAAAACTTCAGTTGCATTGCTTAAAGGGGTTGTCGATGGGCATCCTCCCGAACCCGTGGCATGGGTAAACCAAACCGTCGCAGGTGGAAAGGTCTTTTACACATCATTAGGACATGTTGAAGACTTTAAACAGCCTGCCTTCAATCAACTTCTGAAAAATGGTATTAGATGGTGCATGAGCAAATGATCATGCCTTCGATACAAGCTGTGCTCCAGGTCTGCCTTGCTCAATGATAAAAACCGCTTTCGTTTCAACTGGAGCTCCCTTTCGGGTAACATAAGGAGTTGCTCTGAAATAACTCTTCCAGTGATCCTTGGTAAGCTCGCAACTTACATAGCCACGATTTGAATTATACCACTTTACGAAATCATTCTGCTTGGCTGCCCGTTCGTACTCGGGAATAAAATTACCACCATCACCCGCTGAACTCATGGAGGTACCCACCCACTCCGTTCCCACCAAGGGAGATTTGGGATCCCTGAAGTCCAATTGTAAATCATTGACCCAGTTCAAATGGATATCTCCTGTCAACACCACGGGATTGTCTATCTTTCTCTCATGAAAAAAGCGGAGCAATCGGCGACGGCTAATTTCATAACCTGGCCATTGATCCATGGAGTAACGTTCACCTTTTTCATCTCCCCTGTTCAAAGCCGCCATCATTACTTGCTGTGCAAGAATATTCCAAGTTGCATCTGATTTAAGCATTCCGGACATCAGCCAATTTTCCTGTTCCCTCCCCAGCATCGTGGCATGAGGATCAAATACCTTACCAGTCATAGGTTTCTGTCGGTCACCATTGGGCTGATCGGTTCGGTATTGTCTGGTATCCAGAACAAAGAAATTCGCCAATCTTCCATATCTGCATTGCCGGTAAAGTTTCATATCCGGCCCCTGTGGAAAAGATCTCTTCCTTAAAGGCATAAATTCATAATATGCCTGATAAGCATTCATCCGGCGGGCTAGAAAAGCTTCTGGTGATATACCGTCTTCTTCTGAAACCAAATTGGCATAATTATTATCAAATTCATGATCATCCCAAGTCACCAACCAAGGAAATACCCTGTGAGTTTCCTGCAAATCCTCATCCATTCGATACTGTGCATAACGCTGTCGATATTCATCCAATGATTCGATTTCTTTTCCGATATGCTTCCTCACTCTTTTATCAATTCCTGCATATTCATAGATATAATCCCCTAGGTGGATCACTAGATCGAGATCCTCCTGTTGCATGTGGGGATAACCGTTAAAATAACCAGTTTCCAAATGCTGACAGGAAGTAAATGCAAATTTCATTTTCGCCGGCATCTCACTAAGAGCTGGAGCGGTGCGAGTGCGTCCAACAGGGCTTACTTCTGATCCTGTATGGAAACGAAAAAAATACCATCTCTGAGAATCAAGACCGCTTAATTCAACATGCACGGAGTGGCCAAGTTGTGGACCTGCAAAAACACTTCCCTTCTGTACAACGTTGGTAAATGCTTCATCTTTGGCAACCTCCCATTTCACAAGAATGGGTTCCGGGTCAAGCCCCCCTCCGCCCAAGGGATCGGGAGCGAGCTTGGTCCAAATAACCACTCCATCAGGTTCAGGATCACCGGATGCAACTCCAAGGGAAAAAGGATATGCTGAAAACTTGGGAGAGGTGCTAACCTTTCCTTCCAGATATGCTGAGGGAAATGGAATCGCTGAAACCATTGCCATGTAATTCAAGAATTGCCTGCGTTGCACACCGTAAACAACTGATTTTTTTGAGTAATTTATAACTCTCATATTTTTCTTAATTCACTTATTTTGGAAGTTGAAAAGAGGGACGTTCATGACGAAGGCGGTTTTGAAAATTCCCAATGTTGCCACGCCAAAAATAAGGTACTGATAGATCAATTTCGTGAACAACCAGTTCATTTGTTTTGGTTGCACGGGCATGCAATTCCCCTGAGCGATCCCATATGCCAGTTTGCATCCAGTTCTCATTCAAACTGTATGTCGATGTTACCAAGTAAACTTGATTTTCTATCGCCCTCGCTTTTGCTAACGTAGGATGGCCTCCCATTATGGGCATGGCTATTATTTCTGCACCATTCGCCGCAATTCCACGAGCAACTTCCGGCATATGCACATCAAAGCAAATCATTAGCCCTACTTTTCCAAACCTTGTATTAAATACAGGTAATTGATTTCCAGGAGAAATTCCTGTACGATATTCATCTCTTGCAAGGCAAAGCTTACGATATTTCCCCAGTAGTTTTCCATCAGGACCAAGTATAACTGCGGTGTTGTAAATTACTTCTCCATCACGCTCAAAGAGTGATGTAACCAAATACAAGTTATTTTTCTTTGCCAAATTAGCTAGATATTTGACACAAGGACCAGGAATTTCCTCTGCCCCTGTTTCAGGATTCAATCCATTACGCATAGTCGTTATGCATTCACCCAATACAAGTAAGTCTACCTTTTTCTCATTCGCTTCTTTGACAAATGGTTCAATCATTCTACAATTGTCTATTCCTGAATTCCCTCCAGCAGGACGAAAATTCGTTGCAGCCAGACGAACTTTTCTTGACTCTGGTTTCTGTACTTTTACGAACTTCACCTGAGTCCATTCCACTTTGGCATTAGGCTCCCATCTGAGAAATAGTCGTATAATCGCACTCGAAGCCCTTTGGGGAACATAGACTTTACCTTCAAACTTCACCCAACCATCTATCTTCTCAGTTTCCGATGGATAAAAAGGACGATTGTAATCACCCGTTCTTTGATCGATCACCATTTTCTTTTCATCATCCTCAAAAAACACTTCGACATAACGATTGGCTCGTGGGTTGGACAAACCGGTTCCAAGACAAAGAGCGCTAATCTGGTAATAACTTCCGCCTTTGACTGAGAAATTCCTGCTCCAAGCACCAATTTCTCCCGCTTTATTACTCTGATGAATTAACCAACTTTCATTCCCTTCCGTCCCTTCTTTAAAAAATCTGAAGGTTGGAGAAATCTCTTTACGGGGACTGAAAGTTTCCCAACCACCATTATGACGAACAGAGGAGGCAACAATGTCATGATACCAAACCAAACTCATGCAAGAATGGACCATGAAAATCCAAATTCTCGTTTGTATCATAATTAATTATCCAACGAATGAAAAGGCTTTCGTTCCATTAACTCCAAGCCCATCAACCACAAATATCCTGCCAGCATTTTCCTCTTCAATCGATTTATGGATACCTGTGGTTACAAACAAACGGTCCAGTTCATCACCACCGAAAGCACAGGCGGTTGTTTCAACACATGGCAAAACAATTTTTTGCAAAAGAGATCCATTGGTCGGATCAATTCGTAGCACCGCTCCACCATGACACATTGCGACCCAAAGCATACCTTCACTATCTATCGTCATTCCATCCGGCGAACCTTTCCACCCATGATTTTCGGTATTCACAATTATTCTAGCTTCACCAATCGAACCGCTAAGATTATCAAATGGATAAGCCCGAATTTCTTTTGTGGGAGTATCGATATAAAACATCTGCGTGGCTTCTGCATTCCAACATATCCCATTGGAGTTGGTAACTCCTGGAATTTTCAAGCTCAAATCCCCATTTTTATCCAACATATACAAGTTAGCATCGCCGGTCTTTTTCACCGTGCTGATAGTCCCCGCCCAAAAACGCCCTTTGGGGTCGCACTTTCCATCGTTAAATCGGTTATCTGGTCGTTTGTCCGCTTCCGGATCGGCTATGACTTTTTTTTCTTCCGTTAAAGGATCAAAAGAGAAAATCCCCGAATCACCAGCACATAAAAAACCACCTTTTTCACGGGGAACAACGGTCCCAATACGTTCACCCATTTCCCAAATTTTTTCTGTCGCCGTCTTCGGATCAAATGAAATCAGGGCGTGTCCTTCAATATCGACATATACCAAATGGTCTTGCAAAAAAATGGGACCTTCTCCCCATTTTGAAATTTGAGAGCCAATTGGATTAATCGCAATGCTTTCTGTCATTATCTTATTTATTGCTGGCATTGGCGACAGCTTGCAACCAATTCCTTGCAATCAATTCATGACCTTGTGGCAGCGGATGCACTCCATCCCATATCCAATGCTGCGGTGACGCTTGAATGGCAGCTTGGTCAAAAACCTTTTGAGTTTGAATATGGATTGCATTGAAATCTTTTGCCAGTCGGCCTACGATCTTACCAAGCTTTTCAATCTCTCCACGCCAATGCTCCCATTGTTGATCTGAACTTAAACGATTCACTCTCAAAACGAAGGGGTCCATCAAAACGATCTTTATCTTGGGATTAGCTCTTCGACTCTCACTTAAGATATGACGATAATCATCTTCCCATTTTTCGAGATCTATGGGTTGCCCTCTGCCTTGGCTGACATCATTTACACCGATCAAAACAGTCAACCAGTCAGGATTCACCTCAATCACATCTTTTTGCCATCGTTTTCGTAAATCGGAAACCTTGTTTCCACTCACCCCACGGTTAAAAAATTCTAGCTTTGTCTTTGCCATATCCACGCCCAGTCTCGACGCGAGCAAAAAGACATAACTATGCCCGAGGTAATGGTTTCGATCTTTCTGATTTCTCCCCCATTTCATGTCAGTGATAGAATCACCCTGAAACAAAAGTCTGGTCCCGTCCTTAAATTTAGGTAGATCAAGATCATAACCGTCTACGATCGTGATTTTACTGGCAGCACCGCAAAGAGAAGAAATACTAAAGCAAGCAAAGGCACCAATAGTGGTAAACTTTTTAGAAATAAAATCTCTTCCAATCATTTATTTTTTCTTTTTATCTTCTTTCCATGATTTTCGAAAGAAATCCATCGCGAGGTCGTGAAGATTTTTATCTTTCGGCAATGGATCCAGCCCCGTACCTTGAACACCGTAAGCGTAACAATCTATTCCTAGCTCTTTACATCTTTCCCTGACCATGATTGCGAAATCTGGATGGTGAATTTGATCTCTCTTTCCCGATCGGTTGTAGACCATAACCACTGGGCCATCCTTTCGGAAGAAAGGGATAAGCAAGGGGGTTCCCTTGGGTTGCTGGATAGGAAAAATCGATTTTATTCCTAATTTCTTCGCATGGCCCAGATAGCAAGTGACAAGAGCACCCGCTGAATTGCCCATCAATGATATTCGATTGGTATCGATATTAAATTTCTTGGCATTCTTTTTCAAAAAATGAATCGACTCTGTGCAATGCTCAAGAATTTTGGCGTAATTGCCATCCACCTGCTGAACAAAAGGATAATTAACACTGGCAAAGCTAACCCCTTCTGGTAAGTATTTCTTTAAAATGGGATTTCTATTGAAAAATCCCTTGTCTCCAATTCGAAAACCACCGCCGTGAAAATTAACCACCAAAGGTGTTGGTTTCTTCGACTCTGCCAACCACAAATCGAGAATACTCCTTTCAAAATTTTGACTGTATCGAATGTCCTTCTTTGTAGGTGTTTGGGCTTGAGCACAGTAACTCAGTGCAAATAAGCAAAAAAAAGAAAGAGCAATAGGTTTATTGATTTTGTCTAACAGACCGAGCATGTGTACGGGTTAAATTATTTTCCTTAAATAGTAAAAACATAAAGAACATCGATTGCTTCAAAAGAAGGGCCATAGAAATAATCAATGTTCATTTTGAAACTACCGTTCCTACCTCTTTAGCCATCTCTGTCCACTTTCTTTTCATAACTTTTACTTTTTCTGGAAATTGCAAAGACAGGTCAGTCACTTCCGTACGATCA
The DNA here is from genome assembly GCA_002692535.1 of Opitutia bacterium. GTDB lineage: Bacteria > Verrucomicrobiota > Verrucomicrobiia > Opitutales > Seribacteraceae > Seribacter. The sequence goes on along the minus strand of NZKO01000004.1, from coordinate 10,753 downwards.
TTACTCAAGTCGTAAAGTTGCCAAGGCTCTTTTTTACGCTGAACCAATTTCCATTGATTCTGACGAATCACCTGCCAAGACCCGTATTGGAAAAATAAGGGATCTTTTCTCTTTAATTTTTTTCCCGAGAATGTGGGAACTAGACTGACACCATCTAGCTCAGGGAGATTTTGGGGGTATAAACTTTTATCACCTGCCAACTCCATAAATGTGGGAACAAGATCAATCAGATGACAAGAAGAACGGGAAATCGAATTCTTCGACAATTTTATTCCATTTGGCCAATGAGCAATCATTGGTGTGCAAATNCCACCTTCCATACCCTGAACCTTCCATTTCTTAAACGGACTGTTGACTGCATTTGCCCAAGACTGCCCAATCGCCTCAAAGGAACCGACACTCCCCCATTTGGCGTTTTCGTTTTTATATCCTCTTTTCGGCCTCTCATGACTGGCCCCATTATCTACCAGAAAAAGAATCAAAGTGTTTTTTAACTTTTCTAGTTCTTCCAACTTTTTGACCAAGCGACCGATATTCTGATCCATTCGATCNACCATTGCCGCATGAATTTCCATCCGAAGGGCTTCCTTATCTCTTTCCTTTTTTGACAAACTATTCCAAAGCTCATGTTCCGGCTCACTCAACGGTGCTGTCTTTTCTTCAAACAATCCCACTTGCAATTGTCTTTGATATCTTGACCTTCGAATCGCCTCATATCCTTCGTCGTAAATTCCATCATACTTGGCAATATCCTCCGGGTGAGCATGTAGTGGCCAGTGAGGTGCATTATATGAGAGAAATAAAAAGAATGGTTTTGCCGAACCTTCATCCTCATTAAGCCAATTAAGACTCCAATCGGTGAAGGTATCAGTGGCGAAGAATTCTTTACTTGGATTGTAGGGATTCACCACTTTGTCGTCAAATGCCCAAGAGTAAACCGCTTTCCAACCCGGTTCGTCCTCTCCCATTCTTGCCCGGTTTCCTGGATTCCAAAAATTAATAGCTCCACCTAAGAAACCTGAGAAATGATCAAATCCGCGATCATAAGGATTAAAACTGGCATGGTGTTTCCCCGACCACCAAGTCCGATACCCAGCCGGACGCAGGATTTCTCCAATTAATGCCGTATTCTCAAAATTTCGATCACTTCGGTGATGATATAATCCTGTCAGAAGACTGATCCGTGTGGTCCAACATTTGGATGTATTGTAGGCCTGGGTATACCTTATTCCATTCTCCGCCAAACTGTCCAAGTTAGGGGTCCGAATCTCGCCTCCATAACATCCCAGATCGGAATATCCCATATCATCCGCCATGATCAGAACAATATTGGGTTGCTCCACTCCATGAGCAAAAAAGTAAGCCAGAAAACAAAGGGGAATTATTTTTATTTTCATATTTTCATTTCCTCTCTCCAATTCCACTAGCTCTTAACTTAATCAGTAATTCCTTTGCCTTGGCTGGAAATTCTTCGACAATATTTTTCGTTTCCGTCGGATCCTTTCGATGATTATACAATTCAATATACAACGGTTTTGCATCAACATTCCGATAGTCCAACCAGGCAACCAATCGATAGTGTTCCGTCCTGATAGTGTAGCCCATCAAATGATTTTCAAACAATTCACGATCCCATCGATTACCCAATTGCCTTTTTATTTTTCCTTCCACTTCCTCAATCAACGGACCAAAAAAAGTTTCCCGCATACCCGAAGATAATGGATTAGCAGCCCATTCCCTTAGGGCTGGATTGGGAAATTGACTGATTGCCAACTTCTTCCCCTTGCCCTTTGGATTATTGAGTAACGGAACCAGACTTTTTCCCGCCAAGTGGCTCGGCTTGGACAAGCCCGCCAATTCACAAAGGGTTGGGTATAAGTCTANAAGTTCAACTATGGCATTGGTGGACTTTCCTCTGTTTTTCATTTCCGGAGTCCAAAAGATTAAGGGCACTCGGGTGGCAATTTCATAATTGGTAGCCTTTCCCCAGATTCCCATTTCCCCCAGGTGCCAGCCATGATCTCCCCATACCACAATGATGGTATCATCCCGAATTCCCAATACTTCCAAGGCATCAAGCATCAAACCGATCTGGGCATCAACATAACTTACACAGGCATAATATCCATGCAGAAGATCAGTTGCCAACTCCATCCCAATTGGACCGTTCTTTGGAATTCCATGCCTAGTACGCAATTCGAAAGAAGCATGCAAGCCCATGGCCGCTCCGCCCTTTGGTTCATTGAGCTGAGTGGAGGTTCTTATCTTTTTTCGATCATACATATCCCAATATTTTTTGGGTGCCACAAAATTAAGGTGAGGCTTCACAAAACCAAGTGCCAAAAAAATGGGTTGGTTCGGTTTGCTCTGTAAATGATCTTTCAGTGTGGTAATAGCNAGTTGGGTACTGAAGCCATCCACAAAGTAATGATCCTGAACCTCAGCACTTTCATAAGCCGGTCCATGAACCAACCCCCTCGAGCCCTCGTCTCCATATTTCTCTGTCATCTCGATCCGGTTTTCTTGGAGCAGGTCCAAATTCTTCTGAAGACCATAAGGTTTGGGTCTAGTCTTAAATGGAAGTTTTTTCCATGCGGGGCTNCNGCTCCATGAATACTGATCATCAGTCATTCGCCCATGATAAATCTTTCCGCAATAAACTGCCTCGTATCCATTTTTGATGAAATGCTGGGGCAAGGTAACAATGTCAGGATTCAATTCGCGAAAATATGCACGATTCTCAATAATCCCTATTTCATCGGGCCGTGCTCCCGTCATTAAACTCGCACGGGAAGGACTGCAAATCGATTGCTGACAATACGCACGGTCAAATGTCCTCCCCTCTTTCGCTAAGCGGTCTATATTTGGAGACTTAACTATTTTCGAACCATAACAACCCAGTTCAGGTCTCAAATCATCGATCGCAATAAAGAGAATATTTTTCTTCGGTAAATTCGAGAAACCAATGGAATTAGATATGCATACGAGCAGCATAAATATAATTCTTTTGATTTGGCTACGCATATAATTCTCTCTTTTCATCGTGGTTTTATAAAACAAAAAACCACTCATTAAGAAAACCCTTATCTGAGTATGAGCCTAAAGAATTAAGAGAGCAGGACAACTATGCTCATAAGTTTCTCTAATTTCGATTTCTATACTTTCCAAATCCTCTTCTTTTAAATTCAAAGATCGCAAAAACTTATCAGAAGGCTTTTTTAAAATTCTGTGACCACTGTACCCAATCTTGAGCTTATTTGTTAATAGATTGGAAAGANAAACAATATCAATCAAGTTGTTAGATTGATCACATTCAACATCAATTCTGTCCGATTTGCTTTCAGTATGGTGCCACTTGACCACTTGCTTTAACTGCTTAGGCATTTGCCAAATGTCCAACAGATAGTAACCGAGAAAATCATGCCTCAATAAACCTCTTCGAATTTCCAAATCATGCATATCGATATCTTTTCTGTAAGCGGATGCAATTTCCTTTGAGAAACCCCTGTAGTTGTGACTCACTTTGACTAACTTCCCAAGGTCATGAATTAAGCCGCATGCATATGCTTGATCTGGGCTTTCAAGTCCAAGTCTCTCCGAAATAACTGATGCAGCGACGGCTACGCCCAAACTGTGTTGCCAAAGATCTTCACAACAAAAGTTAGTTGGGAACTTTGTTATCCTCATAATTTTCAATACAGAAAAATTAAGAGCAATTCGTTTTGCGTTTTCGTAACCTATCTTATGCAATGCGTCATGTATTGTGACAATCCTAGGTTCATGTGGTTCCAGAAATTCAATCTTATTGGAAACCTTTAATATTTGAGCAGTAATTGCCTGATCAATCTGAACCAACTCCTCCACCTGATCTAAATTTGAATCGGGATTCGAAAGTCTGCTTATTAAGTCTTGAAGAATTTTCGGCAAACTAGGCAACTTATTTTTCAGAGAATGAATAAGCTCAATGTATTCATCAGATACCGTCATAATTAATTAAGCAATTTATGTAGAAGAATTGTACAAATAGGATATTGTATGAAAAAAATCACACTCAGCCACAAGTCCAAAAGTAAGATTAATGTAAGTCATNACGAAATNAGCAAAGGAAATGCCAACTTTATCCTANCAGTGCGAAGTGAAAAAAAACTAACAGAATTTCTATCCGTTAAATGTAGGAACATCAGGTGTGTCTGAAAGAATAATTTCAGATCATCTCTCAACCACTACAAAACCTTACTTAGTATCAATTTTTCGATCTATCCTATTAGGCAAGCACTTGGTTGATAACATGCCCATGAACATTTGTAAGTCTTCGCTCGAGTCCATTGTGATAAAAGCTGAGCCTTTCATGATCCAAACCCATCAAATGAAGAATAGTGGCATTAAAATCATAGACTGTTGATTTTCCGGAAACACTTTTGAAACCAAAATTATCACTTTCCCCATAGGTATANCCTTTTTTAACACCNGCTCCGGCAAAAAAGCATGTAAATGCATCTGGGTTATGATCGCGCCCCGTACCATTTCCCTGCAGAAATGGCATCCTCCCAAATTCCGTACACCAAACCACAAGTGTATCTTTAAGTAGACCACGACTTTTCAAATCCTTTATGAGTCCGGCAGTTGGTTGGTCCATTATCTCTGCCTGCATGGCATGGGTTTTATCAATATTACTATGAGAATCCCAATTGGTTATTCCATTACCCCCTGATGGGTCACTTCCGTTAAAAAGTTGTACGACACGGACACCCTTTTCAATGAGTCGACGAGCAAGAATACAATTCTTAGCGTATTCCCGTTTCAGCTCCGTACCCGAATCTGTGCCATAAAGCTTATGGATTGAAGATGGCTCANTCTTGATATCCATTACATCAGGAATGGAACTCTGCATCTTGCCAGCCAGCTCGTAGCTGGCAATACGCGCTGCCAAATTCGCATCATCAGGATATCTNTCNAGGTGTTTTCCATTCAATCTTTCAAGCAAACTGATAGTAGAACGATCATCCGCCTGGGAATAAGATTCAGGACGCTTTAAATTGGCAGGTGGGTTTTTTGCACTGAAGTCAGTTCCCTGAAATGCGGCAGGCAAAAACCCATTACCAAAATTATTTTTTCCTGAGCGTGCCAGTCCACGAGGATCATTAATGGCAACAAATGCTGGCAAGTCCTCATTTTCTGACCCCAAGGCATAGGTGACCCACGCACCAAAAGAAGGAAAACCTTCCATTGTAAATCCGGTATTCAAAAAATTTTCTCCCTGTGGATGAGCACTCGTCTGGGTATGAAGCGCATGCAGGAAACAAAAATCATCCGCCAATTCACCAAGTTTGGGGACGAGGTCCGAAATCATTTTTCCTGATTGCCCACGAGGCTTAAAATCCCAAAAGGGTTTTGCTATATTCCCTGATGGCCCTTCAAAGGTGACGGCTGGAATTCCCGGAGGTTTCTGCCCATGATACTTAACAAGTTCTGGCTTATAATCAAAGGTATCCACATGACTCACAGCACCCGGGCAAAAGATCACCAATACCTGTTTTGCAGGAGGGTCAAAATGTGGATCCCGAGAAGAATAAGGGTTATCAGGGTCAATTTTAGGACGTATCGGACTTTTCCCNGTGAAGCTGGTTGGGTCGCTGGCACCAAGCAGTCCGTCCTTGGCAAGTAGTTGAGCCAAACCAAGGGCACCTACTGAAAAACCAGAATTTTTCATAAATGACCTTCGGTTAAGTAGGGAACGACCTATTGATGAGATTTTTTCTTCTTTATTCATTAAGACNAAATTTTGATCATGGAAGAAAGGCAAACTCGTTGGAATTGATTAGGGCCCGACAAACAATTTCCAGACCTCGTTTTTTGGCAACGGCAATGGCTGAACCCAGTTCCTCATTATCAGGATTTCGGCCAAAAAGAAGTTCAAAACAACGAACGACCGCACCCGAAAGATCATCCTTTTCAACCTCAGTCTTGGCTCGGTTTGCAAGATGCTTGGCTTGATCTACCACGAAAGCACTGTTCATTAAGTTTAAAGCCTGTAAAGGAGTAGTGGATACGGGACGCTTGTCACGAACCTGTCCGCAATCAGGAAAATCAAAAGCAGTAAATATCATATCATCCACCCTTCGCATTCGCTCCTGATAAATCATTCGCCTCCAGGTCTCAGGTCCAAAATTGTCAATCACTTTCCACTGAGCGTAAGTCTTTTTGACATTATGAATACGATAGCTTTTACCTCCCATTTTTCGATTTAGTTTGCCAGAGGCCAATAAGATTCCATCCCGTATCACCTCAGCTTCGACGCGACGAGGAGGGAATCTCCAAAGCAGACTTGAGGAGGCATCCTTATTCATTGAATCTGCATTAGGGTGACTCGATCTTTTAAAAGCGTCCGAAGTAACCAAAATCCGAATGAGCTCTTTCATGGACCATGGAGTTCCTTCAGCTCGGCTTGGGTTGGAAAATTCAAGAGCAAGCCAGTCAAGTAATTCAGGGTGTGTGGGCATAGCGCCAGCCCTTCCAAAATCACTGCCAGTTGCAACAATACCTACCCCGAAAACATGCTGCCAAATTCGGTTTGCCATGACTCTAGCAGTTAATGGATTTTCTTTATCCACAACCCACTCAGCGAAGCGAGCTCTTCTGGCACGGCCACTGAGATCATTTTTCATGCCCAGATCACCCTGAAGAATTTTAGGCGCTCCAGGCATAACAAGGTCCCGGGGATTTTCCGGACTTCCACGATGTAGGACATGAGTGAGTTTAGGTTTGATAAAACTTCCTACAAAACTTGGTCTTGGACCTTCTTCCGACAGACGATAGGCAAGGTGATTGATCTCAGCTACTGCATCTTCAATTTGTTTTTTCTCTTTCGCAAACTTCCTGAAATCATGGACTGACATGACTTGCTTCCATTTGCCATCAACAGTCTTTATATTGATTAAAAATTCATTGAAATTAAATTTGTTCTTCTGTTCCAAGTAGTCCGTCTCAAAATAATATTCACGGTTTGAGCTAAGCCGTAGTCTGCCCACGGTGACTGGCTCTTCAAAGGTCAACTCAAGCCAAGGGTTTTGTTTTTTCGGCTTGTTGTAACTTGCCTGCCAACGCTGAGTGCCAAATTTCCCGTCTATAATCCGTGAGATGGGAAACCGATCACCCTGCTGAGCAAATACCGGGTCCGTGTGAACTCTGGATCCATTTGAAGCGAGAGCCAGATTCTTATCTTCTGAAGGCAATCCGTAAACCTGCAATTCATCAAGTCCCACATAACCGGACCAAAAATTTAATCTCAATGCTGTGGCCTTTTCCGGTTTCCAATGAAATTCCTTATATCCACCCCAATCCTCTTCCCAGACATCTGAAACTTTCCTGATTTTGTTACGCTCAGAGGCAATCTTCCTCCAAATCCCTTCAGCCTGTTGTTTTCTTGGATGATCATTTGAAAATTCTGGAAATCGACTCCCGAACTCGATATCTTCAAATACTGCGGTCATTGAGTAGTAGTCCTGTATACTGACGGGATCGAATTTATGATTATGGCAACGTGCACAGCTCATGGTAACTCCCATCATTGATGCTCCGACTGTTTGCATGATTTCATCCATCCTGTCAGCTCTGGCCTGTCGTTTGGCTGAGGGTTCTTGTCCTACCGTCGCAGCAGGAACATGCGGACCAGCCACAAGAAATCCCAATGCCTCTCCAACCCCAAGACCGTCTCCTGCAATCTGCTCACGGATAAACTGGTCATAAGGGATGTCCTGATTGAACGCTCGGATTACATAATCTCGGTATGTCCACGCTAACTTGCGATATAAGTTCGATTCCGAACCGTTGGTCTCGGCCCATCTAATCACATCCAGCCAATGCTGTGCCCATCTTTCTCCAAAATGAGGAGAATCCAGGAGAGTATCAACAAGTTGATCAAAAGCGTTTTCAGGGTCTTTGCTGTAATCAGCTAGAAAAACTTTTACTTGTTTCGGCTCTGGAGGAAGCCCTGTAAGTACGATGGATGCCCTGCGAATCAATTCTAAGGGGGTGGCTTCCTTATTTGGAGAGATTTTGGCTTCCTTTAATCTTTTTGTCAAAAACGCATCGACAGGATTCGTCTTAACATTGGGGACATTGGGGCGGATTGCAGGCAGAAAAGCCCAATGATCTGTGCCCTCTTGAATCTTCTCATCCATCTGATCAGGCCAGTGGGCTCCCTCCGTAATCCATTTCTCTAGAATTTCAATCTCGTCCTCAAACAAACGCCCACCTTTCGGAGGCATACTGATTTCTGGATCATCGCTCTTGATCACCTCTATCATGTAACTTTTCTCAGGGTTTCCGGGTATCATGGCTGACATTCCGGAATCTCCACCTTTTAGTAGATGAACCCGACGATCCACACGAAAACCAGATTTCTGCTTTTCTGGACCATGACAATCAATGCAATAATCCTGAAGCAAGGGTAAGACATCTTCATTGAAGTTTATTTTCCCAAAGAGTATGGGCGCAACAAATAGGGAGGCGAAGGTAACATTAATAAAATTATTCATGCCATTAACTTTTCTGAGAAATTTGTAATGGAGATTTTCATCGAGATATAAAATATAATAATTGTTTTATTAAAAATAACAAAAGTTACTCTTTACTAAAAGGATGGATTTTCAAGTTCTGGTACAATTTGTTCCTTGCTAATTACTCCGGGTGGAAGTTCCATTATCTTAAGATTACGGAAATGNATTTCNGCACCTTCTGCTTCCAGACAAAGGTAACCTTTTTTGTATTGTGAGTCCCGTATACCATTTACAAATTTTCCATTCACACTTAGTTTTGCGACCCCATCCACGCAGACCACATCATATATGTTCCATTCCCCTCGGCCTTTGCATCGATTTTCCAACGACTTGCTCCTCTTACCCCTTGGATTGTCAGGCACGACTTTCATCCCTCCGGCACCAAATAATTCTCCGTGAACATACGCAATGGGAGGACCTTGTTTTCCTTCTTTTGTCCTCAATTTCACCCAGTCCAGTTCCAGCATCTGAATCTCCAAACCCTTGGGCAGTCGGTTACCAAAGGGCACGGCATCGCTCCATGCAAAAATTCCTGAATTTCCTCCGGGTTCCATGTGCTTCCATTCCACATGCAGGATAAAGTTCTCGTACATTTTTTCCGTACGCATAACTCCGATTGGTTTTCCTGAACAAATTAAAACACCATCCACCACTCTCCAGGTTTTGGGAGATGTGTTTACATCAACCCATCCAGCCAAGTCCTTGCCATTAAAGAGATCGGTCCACTCAGGAATTTCTGTTGACGATAGGAGTAACGGGTTACAAAAGCAGAAACTTAAAAGTAAGGCAGTAAGGAGTGAATTTTTTTTCATAACGGAAATGACATTTTAAAATTCGTCATTATCAAAATTCGAAATTAGTCAGCTATTTTGGCAAGCTCGAAACCATCCTTGGCGTCTTTTATTTGCCAACCCTTATCTGATAATTCTCCTCGAAGTTGATCGGCCAATTCCCAATCCTTTGCTACTTTAGCCTCCCATCTTTTCTGTGCCAGCTGCTGAATTTCTTCAGGNATCTGAACGGTTTCCTGCTTCTCTGACACAATATTAAAACCAAAGGCATCCATTGTGGTGAGGAAACCTTTTCTTATTTGATTGAGTTCATCCTCTTTACCTACAATTTCGCCNCGATCAAAAGTTTCACTAAGTTGACGAATGACTTTAAANAANCTACCCAAAGCTTCCGGTGTATTCAAATCCTTGAACAAGGCTTCCTGTACNGGATAAAAAGGTCCAAAATCAGTTCCAAGATTTGCTCCATGACTTGGATCTATTTGGAATTTNTTGGAAAAATCAGTGAGTTTAGAAAGTGCCTTACGGGCNGCACCAAGTGAATCAAAAGTAAAATTGAGAGACTGACGATAGTTTCCTGANAGGAGAAGGTAACGAATCTCTTGAGGTTTGTAGCCTTTTNCCGCGAGATCNTCCAAAGTGTAAAGATTACCNAGAGATTTACTCATCTTCTGNCCTTCCACCATTANGTGGGCAATATGAAACCAGTGACGGGCAAATGTCTTACCTGTAACGCTCTCACTTTGAGCAATCTCATTCTCGTGGTGAGGAAAAATCAAATCTACNCCACCAGAATGCAAGTCGAAAGACTCACCTAGATACTTCATGCTCATCGCACTACATTCGATATGCCAACCGGGGCGACCTTGTCCCCATGGAGATTCCCAGTGATTATCTCCATCCTCCGCCCGCCTTGCTTTCCATAATGCAAAGTCTGCTGCTGAGTCCCTGTCGTATTCATCTGAAGTTTCGCGATCTGTTTCAGATGTGGTAATTTCGCGATCTGCAAGACGGGAAAGCCTTCCATATTCTGAGAATGCTTCAACTTTAAAATACACGGAACCATCGCTTGCCTGATAGGCTTTGCCTGCATCAATCAATCTTTGTATTAAAGTAATTTGTTCAGGTATATGACCGACTGCCGATGGCTCAGCATGAGGATTCATTAAATTCAGTAGTTCACAATCCTTACGAAACCTTGCCGTCCATTTGTCAGTAAACTCCTCAAGCTTTACACCTTCTTCTTGGGATTGTCGAATTGTCTTGTCGTCAACATCAGTAATATTTCGAACATGGAAAGTTTTTTGGCCGGAAGTTTCAAGAACACGCCGAAAAACATCCTGCATCACGAAAGTTCTAAAATTTCCTATATGAGCAGGACCGTAAACTGTCGGGCCACAACCA
>NZKO01000003.1 GCA_002692535.1 Opitutia bacterium | reverse complement strand
TGGGATGTAAATCAACCCATTCAACTTTCTCGAGTCCTGGAAAGGCTTGAAATTATACAAAGCGATTTTAACCAGTCTGGAAAAAAAATCTCAATGGCAGATTTGATTGTTCTTGCTGGTGGAGTCGGTATCGAAATTGCAGCAGAAAAGTCAGGCACCACCATTTCAGTTCCCTTTACTCCTGGACGTATGGACGCGACACAGGAGCAGACGGATGTTGATTCTTTCCAGGTGATGGAACCCGTTGCGGATGGCTTTCGCAACTACTTAAAGAAGCGCTACAGCGTAGCCACTGAAGCATTGTTTTTAGATCGTGCTCAAATGATTGGTCTTACAGGTTCTGAGATGACCGTATTGACCGGCGGATTAAGGGTTTTAGGGGCAAATCACGGTTCTTCCAAACATGGGGTGTTAACTGAAACTCCAGAAACTCTTTCGAATGATTTTTTTGTTAATCTTCTCGACATGAGTACTAAGTGGACTCCAGTTGATCAGGAAGCTGAGGAATTTGATGGACATGACAGAAGCACTGGCGAACTAAAGTGGAAAGCGACTCGAGCAGACCTTATATTTGGTTCCAACTCACGACTGAGAGCTTACGCTGAAGTTTATGCCTGTTCAGACTCTGAAGAAAAATTCGTATCAGATTTCGTCGCAGCTTGGACAAAGGTGATGAATGCAGATCGTTTTGATTTGATTTATACTTGATATTTTTCAAAGCCTGAGAGTCCCTTTACCCCAGGGCTTCAAATAGTCAATGATCATTTGAATTGTCTTGCGAGTTTGGCTAATTCCTGAGGGTCCATATCCTCCATGTTTGGCATACCTCCGCCACCAAATCCCTGCATCAAACGCTTCATTTTTCCGCCTTTCATTTTCCTCATCATCTTTTGCATTTGCGAAAATTGCTTGATGAGCTGATTAACGTCACGAATTTGGACTCCAGAACCTGAAGCGATTCGTTTTCTGCGTGATCCGCCAATAATGCGGGGTACACGCCTCTCCTCCCTGGTCATTGATAAAATGATTGCTTCGTGCTTTGCCAAGGCGGCTTCTTCCTTGTCTCCAACCTGCACATTCCCCATGCCTGGCAGCATCTTGGCAATTGACCCCATTGACCCCATTTTTTTCATTTGCCGCATTTGAGAAAGAAAGTCATCAAAATCGAATTCAGCCTTGAGCATTTTTTCCGNCATGCGTGCGGACTCCTCCTGATCCAGACTTTCTTGAGCTTTTTCGACTAGAGAAACAACATCACCCATACCTAGTATTCTCGAAGCTAACCGGTCAGGATGAAAAACTTCGAAGTCATCGATTTTTTCACCGACACCCATGAATTTAATAGGTGTACCGGTCACTCTTTTCATGGAAAGAGCGGAACCCCCACGAGCGTCTCCGTCAACTTTTGTGAGTACAATCCCTGACAGCCCTAATCTTTCATGAAAAGTCTTGGCCACATTAACAGCCTCCTGACCAAGTGCGGCATCAGCCACCAAAAGGATTTCATGAGGGTTTACTTCCTGCTTCAGAAATTCGAGCTCGCCTACGAGTTCGTCATCGATTTGCAATCGCCCGGCAGTATCGAAGATTATGACGTCGGAACCATTTTTCTTGGACGCTTCCCATGCTGCTCTGGCAATTTGCGGGACATTCTGTGAGGATCGGTCGCAATAAAATGAAAAGTCCTCCTGCTTGGCAAGAAACTCCAACTGGTCAATGGCAGCNGGACGATAAATATCGCAAGCAACAAGCATTGGCGTCTTACCGTCTTTGGCCAGTCGTTTTGCCAATTTGGCAGATGTTGTTGTTTTGCCTGCACCATGCAAACCCACCATAAGAATTCGCAAAGGCTTTTCCTCACGAAGATCGGCACTTCCTTCACCCAAGAGTTTNACCAACTCGTCATTGATAATTTTTACAACCTGCTGACCCGGCGAAACTGATTTTAAAACTTCTTGGCCAAGGCANGCATTTTTGACTTCGTCAATAAATTCGCGAACTACACGAAAATGCACATCTGCGGACAACAAGGCTTTGCGTACTTCTGCGAGAGCATCGCCNATGTTTTCTTCGGTTAATTTTCCTACGCCCCTTAGGTTCCTGAGGGTTTTACTAATTTTTTCAGTTAGATTTTCAAACATGATCGACAAACAATAATGACAACTGAATGCATTGGGGGAAAGTCCTTATTTTCTTAATTGCTTTCCTCGTTGCCATTCGAGCCTTAATGAACATCATANTTTTGCTTTATCCTTAAAGTATATGAAAATTTTCGTAGCTGATCGAATATCTCCCCTTGGGGTCGATTATTTAAAGAAACAGGAAGGCTTTGAAGTTGTGGAAGCTTATGGTTCACCTCCCGAAGAGGTTATCGAAATCGCCAAGGATTCCCATGCCATCATTGTACGAAGTGATACCCAAATCAATTCTGAGGTAATTAANGCCAGTCAAAAGCTTAAGGTAATTGGCAGGGCAGGAGTGGGCGTAGACAACATTAATATCGATGCCGCTACCCAAGAGGGAATCATTGTAATGAACACCCCAGGTGGAAANACCATAGCAACTGCAGAATTGACCTTTACACATATGCTTTGTGGTACCCGATCAATCGTTCGTGGTGCTACTGGAATGCGTGATGGATTATGGGAAAGAAAGCAACTTAAAGGTGCCGAACTANGAGGAAAAACCTTGGCGATTCTTGGGCTTGGAAGAATTGGGGCGGAAGTGGCCAAACGAGCACAAGCTTTTGAAATGAGGGTAATTGCATACGATCCTTATCTTACTGATGATCGTGCGAAAGAAATGGACTTGGAAAAAGTCGATTTAGAGCAAGCTTTTGTTGAGGCAGACTACTTGACCGTTCACATGCCACTAACGGATCAAACTCGTGGGATGGTAGATGCCAATGCCTTTTCAAAAATGAAAGAAGGAGTACGCGTCTTCAACTGTGCAAGAGGTGGGATCATTGACGAGAATGCACTTCTTGAAGCCTTAAGGTCTGGAAAGGTTGCTAAGGCTGGTTTGGATGTATACGAACAAGAGCCTCTNGANNCTGATCATCCATTTCGTAAGGAAGAAAACTTGATTTTGACGCCACACTTGGGAGCATCAACAGCGGAAGCTCAGGAGAGTGTTGGGGTAGAAATTGCCGAGGCCGTAGCCGAAGTTCTTCAGGGTGGCAGAATTCGNAATGCCATAAATATGCCATCAATTGATCCTAAGGATTTGGAAAGTCTTAGCCCTTATCTTGATCTTTGCCACCGCTTGGGAGCATTTGCCAGACAGGCAGCTAAAGGATCTGTTGAATCGATTAAGATTTCCTATTTTGGAGGGATTGTTGATTTTGATTGTGTACCTCTAACCCGTGCTGTTCAGAAAGGATGGCTATCCGGTGTAGTAGGGAGTGAAGGAGTAAACGATGTAAATGCTCCCTTCAAAATCAAAGATCTTGGAATAAAAGTTGAAACAGTAAAATCTGCCGAATCAGTTGATTACAATGAATTGATCGAAGTTTCTACGGCATCAAGTGATGGCGATTTTCGGTCTGTCCGGGGTAGCCTTTTGGGTCGGGGTAATGATCCTCGCATTGTGGAAGTTGATGGACAGGCTATTGAAGTTAGNCCNGTGGATACACTTCTTGTGGTAAGAAACGTAGATAAACCTGGAATTGTAGGAAAGCTCGGAACAATGCTTGGGAATTTTTCTGTTAATATAGCCAACATGTCCTTGAGCCGTGCAGATAAGGGTGAGTGGGCACTTACGATTTTTGAACTTGATGACGAACCACCTGCGAACGCATTACAAGCAATTGAAGAGGANCCAGACATTCAAGAAGCGAGGGTTTCCCGTCAGGGGTAGATTTTATAATATTAAATTTAATCAAGTTTTNCTTACCCCGTGTTACCNCTCGAAACAGTATCCGTAGTAATTGTTGGTTATCTTNTTGGTTCNATCCCTTTTGGCGTGCTTGTCGCGAAAAGAATGGGAGTTGACATATTTAGTGTCGGTAGCGGAAATCCAGGGGCAACCAATGTTTTGCGCTCAATCGGCAAATCTGCCGGATATTCTGTGTTTTTGCTCGATTTTCTCAAAGGCGTAATTGCAACAGTTTGGTTCAAACTTGGATTGGTTGCATTTCCTGAGGATCCTAATCTTGCTCTTTGGGGATTACCTTCTGCAGTTTTGGGNCACACTTATCCCCTCTTTTCAAATTTTAAAGGTGGAAAAGGAGTTGCCACAGCNATGGGCGGATTACTTGGAGCCATGCCCGTTTGCCTGCTTATTGGACTGGTTAGTTGGTTGGTCATATTTTTTACGACGAGATATGTGGCTATTGCTTCCCTTGGCTTTGGATTGAGTCTGCCTTTTTGTTCAATAATTTTATANTGGTCCGCCGAAGACAACAGCGGGCAATTGTCCAAGGTAATTTTATCAGTCTTTATTATGGGATGGATTGTTTGGCGTCACCGGTCCAACCTGCAGCGNCTNAGAAACGGAACCGAAAACCGTTTTGAAAGANAAACTAAGGATTAACCTGACTACCTCAAATATGAACGCAGAAAATAAAACTCCATCAGTNAATATTGGAATACTTGGATTTGGAACAGTGGGCCAAGGCACATGGAAGCATCTGGAGGAAAACGGAAAATTCTGGGAAAAAATTCTGGGAACACAAGTAATTCCAAAGAGGGCCTCAGTTCGGTCATTAGAAAAGGAAAGAAAGGTCAAAGTTGCAAAATCAGCTCTTACGACTGATTCTCGATCGATTGTTGAAGATCCTGAGATCGANNTGATTTGCGAATTAATAGGAGGTGTCGAAGAGGCCAAAGAGTTGACTCTCCTAGCCTTTGAGCATGGAAAATCCGTGGTAACTGCAAACAAAGCCCTAATNTGTGAACATGGAGACGAATTATTCAAAGCGGCCGAGAGGGCAGGTGTTCAATACGGTTTTGAAGCCAGTGTGGCGGGAGGGATACCCATTATTAAGGTTTTACGTGAAAGTATGGTCGCAAATGAGTTTCCTTTGATTTATGGAATTCTCAATGGTACATCCAATTACATCCTTACCCGCATGGAAAAAGAGGGCGTATCGTTCGATGAAGTCTTAACTGATGCCCGTGAACTTGGATATGTTGAAGCAGATGAAGCACTTGATTTGGATGGTGTTGATGCAGCACATAAGGCAGTCATATTGGCTTACCTTGCTCATGGCATATGGGTGGATTTGAATGAGATCACCGTAGAGGGCATTCGAAGGATTTCAATTGAAGACCTGCAAGCTGCTAGAAAGCTTGGCTGTAAAATCAAGTTGATAGGAGTTATTCGTAGAAACTTTGAAAATAATCACATATCAGTCGGTGTCTATCCGGCTTTGGTACCAATGGCTGAAATCATCGCAAGAACTGATGGAGTATATAATGGCATCAGCCTCACTGGGTCGGTAGTTGGTACAGTTGTTCTTACTGGAAGAGGAGCCGGTCAGGATCCAACTGCAGGCTCTGTAATCAGCGATATTGTGGATGTGGTTAAGGCGAAAAATGGAATATCAGGTGCCAGTAAGCTCACCCATGTTTCTCCTGAAGAGTGCAAACCAGCCAAGGCTGTTGAAATCGAAGGATCTTTTTATCTTAGGTTGACGGTTGAGGATCGCCCCGGTCAACTTGCTAAGGTTGCGGATTGTTTGGCAGAGCATGAGGTAAGTTTGGCAACTGTTTCGCAAAGCCCAAGAAATAAAACTTCTACTGCCAGTATTATTTTGACTACGCACCAAACCAATGAGTATTCCATAAATATGGCTATTCGATCTTTAGAAAACTTAGAGGGAGTTTGGGGAAAACCCGTACTTTTTCGTGTATTTGATACTAATTCACTTTCCAAAGAATGAGTATAATCGTAAAAAAATTTGGTGGTACCTCTGTTGGAGATGTTGATCGCATNAAGCGTGTTGCCAAAAGGGTAAAGCAGACGGTAAAGGAAGGTCACAGGGTAGTGGTGGTTGTCTCGGCGAGATCAGGCGTCACCAATGAACTGATTGCCAGAGCGAAAGCCATTCAGAAGTCACCTTCGGATCGCGAGATGGATGTATTAATGACCTGCGGTGAACAGGAAACNATAGCTTTGCTTTGTATGGCTCTTGATGCTCTCGANGTTTCAGCAGTTTCCAGAACTGGTTGGCAGGCGGGAATCATTACGGATGGCTTGCACGGAAAGTCTAGGATCAGAGAAGTTTTGGGTGGAGATATCCGAAAGCAGTTGCGTGCAGGTAATGTCGTGGTTTTAGCAGGTTTTCAGGGAGTCAACGACAAGGGTGATGTTACTACATTCGGTCGTGGAGGCTCTGACTTGAGTGCCATTGCCATGGCTGGAGCTCTCAAAGCAAAGACTTGTCAAATCTTCACTGATGTAGAGGGCGTCTTTACTGCCGACCCCAGAATTGTGCCTGATGCCTGTAAGATCGATGCGATCAATTATGAGGAGATGCTAGAGTTGGCAAGCAGTGGTTCAAAGGTCATGCAGACAAGAGCCGTTGAGTTCGCCCAAAAACACAATATTCCATTCGAAGTCCGTTCAACCTTTACCAGAAAATCCGGAACTACCGTGAAAAAAAACGTAAAATCACTGGAGGACACGCTCGTAAGTGGCGTGGCCATTGACAAGAATCAAGTCCGTATCAGCATTACTGAGCTTCCCGATCGTCCAGGTGCAGCAGCCGCCATTTTTAAAGTGATGGCGGATGCTGGCGTTGTCGTTGATATGATCGTTCAGAATGTTGCCCGTAAGGGGAAGGCAAATCTTACCTTTACCGTCCCATCAGAGGATGCTTTCCGAGCAGAAAAAGCGCTTAAGGAGCATTTTGCAGGGGGGGCAGGCGGTAAACTTGGTAGAAGTACCAACATTGCGAANGTATCAGTTGTTGGTGTTGGAATGAGGTCACATTCCGGGGTGGCATCCACATTCTTTGACGCTCTCGCCAATGTTGGCATCAACATGCTAATGATCAGCACTTCGGANATCAAAATTTCAGTAGCTGTGCATCCGGATCAGGGAGACGAAGCTACGCGTGTNGCACATCAGGCTTTTGGTCTCGGAAAGTAAGGATTAAAGATTTTAATTTTTATCGAAACTGATGCTGTTCCGAAGTACTCGAGGAGGAAATCCGGTATCTTTTTGCGAAGCTGTTGCACAAGGCCTGGCTCCTGACGGAGGTCTTTATTTGCCAGAGGAATTTCCTGATCTTAATCCTAAAATTAAAGAATGGGAAAGTTTTGATTATCCCGCCCTGTGCATTGAGTTTTTTCAATATTTTGCGACGGATCTTTCCTCACAGGAGCTTGAACATTGCGTTAATTCAGCCTATANTGAATTTTCNGATGAGCAGACTGCCCCTCTCGTTCAACTCAGTGAGTATTGGANTTGTTTGGAATTATNTCATGGNCCCACNNTGGCATTTAAAGATTTTGCCCTACAACTTTTGGGTAATCTATATGAGGCTCAAATAGGAAGAGATAAGAAGGATCTCTGCGTTTTGGGTGCCACATCAGGTGATACTGGAGCGGCAGCCATTTCCGGTTTGTTGGGCAAAGAGGGAGTAAAAGTTTTCATCTTATATCCGAAGGGAAAAGTTTCACCATTGCAAGAAATGCAAATGACCTGCACAGGGGCAAGAAATGTTTTTCCAATTGCNATCAATGGAACCTTTGACGATGCCCAGAGAATAGTAAAGGAATTGTTTGCGGATCTTAATTTTCGGAAGACAGTTCATTTATCTGCAGTTAATTCCATTAATTTGGCACGCATTCTTGCGCAGTCGGTATACTATTTATATGCGTGGTTGAAATTGCCTGTGCAGAATAGGGAGGAAACTACATTTGTTGTTCCTACAGGAAATTTTGGGAATGTTTTTGCTGGTTGGTTGCTGACGAAGATGGGTGTTCCAATCTCCGAATTCAGAGTGGCAACCAATCAGAATGACGTTCTGCATCGTCTTTTTCAAAGCGGTGAATATTCGCTCGATAGAGTGANGCCAAGTCTGGCTCCTTCCATGGATATTCAGGTTGCTTCCAATTTCGAACGCTTACTCTATTATTTCTTCGAAGGAAATTCGTCGAAGGTTGTAGAGGTCATGAGAAACTTTCGTGAGGAGGGTAGGTATTCATTTGAGAATTTTGCAATTGAGGGATTTTCGAGCGTAAGTACGGGAGACCACGAAATTCCNGAGCTTATCAAAATGGTTCGTGAGCAATATGCATATCTTGTGGACCCGCATACAGCCTGTGCTTTCAAAGATCTTGACCCAGAAAAAAAAGCTGTGGTTTTAGCCACCGCTCATCCAGCTAAATTTCCTTNTGTTTANAANGAAGCGGGCATGGAAGTACCTTTGTCACCAACTCTTGAAAAATTAAAAAGTATCGAACCGGTATNCTATGAGGTATCGGTTAATTCTCAATCTATTCGTTCATTTATCTTCGAAAAAACTGGCAAAAGGTAAAGTATGTATAAGCGTAGGCAGTGTTCGCTTGGATATAGAGTCATTCTTTTTCGCAGTGGGGGTTTGGGGGATATTTTACTTACTCTTCCTCTGATTAAAAAACTGGAAGATCTTTTTAAGGAGATGATCATATGTATCCCCTCAAAATATCATTTTCTCCTCCANCAATTTTCTCCCAAGGCCCAANTAAACGATCTAGATGAAGGGGATGAAGAAATAATNAAATATGCAGATGGTTCTGAAGTGCTCTGTTTTTGGAATGACCCTCAATGGNTTATTAAATGGAAGTCGGCNGGCACTTCGCGAGTGAGGGTTTTTGATTCGCGACCAAGNAGTGGAGATCATTTTTCGAAATCTTTGATTGATCAGTTTGGAGAACCAGTAGATCGCATTGAACTTGATAAACCCTGGTTGAAACTGGATGAAGGATCAATTCATAGACATTCTGAAAATCTCTGGATCCATCCTGGGAGTGGAAGTCATAAGAAGAATCAACCTCTTTCGGAATACATTCTTTTTGCAAGAAATTGGTTGCAGAAAAGTCCGACCGGTCGAATTTTTTTTAGTTTTGGAGAGGCTGATCTCAACTTGGAAAAAGAATTCTCGCAACAAACCTTTTCAAAAAATTCTCATGTTGGATCTAAAATCTTTTCATCTTTGGAAGATTTTTATTTAACCCTTATGAAACATGGTGGGATTTTTGCAGGAAACGATTCCGGTCCATCCCATATGGCTGCCATGTTAGGAATTGAAACACACGTATGGTTCCGAACAACTAGCCCAAGGGTCTGGGCACCTTTGGGACCTTCAGTGAAAGTATATCAAACTGATTCCGTTCCCAGTAAAATCTTGTAAGAAACGGAATCGATCAGGGCTTCCCAACTTGCAGTAATTACATTATCGCTTACGCCCACAGTACCCCAAGTTTGCACGCCGTCGGTTGATTCAACATGCACTCTGGTAATTGCATCTGTTCCCAAATTACTTTCAAGAATCCGGACCTTAAAATCAATCAGTCGAACCTCAGCAATGGAAGGGAAGTCCTGAACCAAAGCCTTGCGCAGGGCATGATCGAGTGCAGACACCGGACCGTTTCCCTCCGCAACAGTATGTCTGGTTTCTTGACCAATTTTTAGTTTAACGGTAGCTTCAGATATAGCATCCTCGTTTTCGGTATCATTACCTACTCCCACATGATATCGCATAACCTTGAAAGCTTGCTCCTCTCCCCTTAAAAAGCGGCGTAGGAGGAGGTCAAAGGATGCATCTGCTGATTCATATTCATAACCTTTGAACTCGAGCTGTTTCATTTCTTCGAGAAAAGATTTCATTTCAGGGGACCGCCCATCCACATCCATTCCCATTTCCTTTGCTTTCATCATGATACTGCTCCTGCCAGACATATCAGAGACAAGCACTCTTGTACGATTGCCCACTAGGGAAGGATTAATATGCTCATAGCTTCTAGTAGATTTGGATGCTGCATCTGCATGAACCCCGCCTTTGTGCGCAAAAGATGCAGCACCAACAAAAGGAGAGCGAATGTCAGGTCTGAGGTTGGTGGCGTCGTCAATGAAGAGGGATAGATCTCTAAGTTTTTCAAGATGGCTCGAACAGTTGGTCGTGTAATCCATCT
Source organism: Opitutia bacterium (assembly GCA_002692535.1). GTDB lineage: Bacteria > Verrucomicrobiota > Verrucomicrobiia > Opitutales > Seribacteraceae > Seribacter. Next base: position 9,137 of record NZKO01000003.1, on the reverse strand, counting down.
TTAATTCAAGATTGGGAATAATGGTTGTTAGGTTGGCGTTACCGTTTCTTTCGCCATAACCATTCATGGTTCCCTGAACCATTACCGCACCAGCTTCGATTCCTGTTAGACTTACAGCCACGCCCACTCCTGAATCATTGTGGCAATGAACGCCAATTTTTGAGTCGGAAAACTTTTGCACAACATCGTTGGTGATTTCTCGGAATGGAGTAACCAATTTTCCACCGTTTGTCTCACATAGTGCGAGGAAATCTGCCCCTCCGCGATTGGCTGCTTCCAGGGTAGATAAGGCATATTCGGAGTTATCCGTGTATCCGTCAAAAAAATGCTCTGCATCATAGACAACCTCTTTGCCCTGTTCCTTAAGGTACCGCACAGTATCCTCAATCATTGCTAGATTCTCTTCCGGAGTGGTGCGAAGCACATCGGTCACATGCAAAAGCCATGTTTTTCCAAAAATTGTCACGACCGGTGTTGATGCATCTAGAAGAAGTTTAACTTGAGCATCTTCCTCTACATTTATTTTTGCTCGCCTAGTTGAGCCAAAGGCAGCAATGCGGGCATGGGAAAGTTCTAGTTCTTCTGCTTTTTCAAAAAAAGCCATATCCCTCGGGTTACTTCCTGGCCAACCACCTTCGATATAATCCACACCAAATTGGTCGAGTTTTTGGGCCACTCGCATTTTAGCTGCAACCGTAAAAGATACTCCTTCAGCCTGCGAGCCGTCTCGCAAGGTTGTATCGTAAATAAGAATTTTGGAAGATGACATGATGTAAGAGTATTTAAAAAAAGAAATTTGAAGAAGGAAAATGATAACATGCAAACCTGCGCTCCATACGCAGGGCTAGAGAATTCGGCTACTAATGAAATCAGATATGTGGGATATTTTGAATAATGCTTTCAAATAGATGTAGANTATTTTTTNCTTTCTGTCTTGGCAACGGCAAACAGGTAGACAAACATGGAAGTAAGTTNTTTCCATGCTTAAGCACACTAATCTACCCAAAGCTCTTTTCGATGCTTTGCGCAGAAATCTTTTTGCCACTCTTATTGAGGATTACAGTAGCACTGAACCGCTGAAGATGAAGAAGTTTACAGTTCTTGTCTTTGCGCTTTTACTTTCGCAAAAAGTAAGGAATTTCAAGGATTTTAGAATAGGGGTTGCCCTCCCGCCTGGAGTTGGTGCGATTCTCGGAAACCTAGCCATTCTTTTTGCAGGCAAGGTACCGGTTAATTTAAATCTTACAGTCAGTAGACAATCGATGGATGTCTCTTTAAGGGAGGCCGATGTAAATGTCATAATATCTACAGAAAAAGTGAAGCAAAAGTTTTCTGATATTCCATGGACTGAAAACTTTATTGATATAAGTGAGATGTTGGAGATTGAAAGATCTCGAAAGTTTTTACTGCTTTCCACCACTTTAAAGATTCTGTGTTCGCCCCAATCCGCAATGCGGAAATTTAGAGTCGATCAAATTGAAGACAACCGAAAGGAGGCTATCCTCCTGTTTACAAGTGGTAGTGCAAGTCAACCGAAAGGCGTGGTTTTAAGTGATCAGAATATTCTTTCCAGTTGTGAGCAGATTAATTCGCTTGGAGTGCTTAGAAAGAATATGATCATTCTGTGTAACTTGCCCCTTTTTCATAGTTTTGGGTTAACTGTGGGCACTTTTTTCCCTCTGCTGTATGAAATGCGAATTGTTTCCGCACCTTCGGCTTTAGATTATCGAACTGGCTTGCGTGCAATCAAACAAGGAAAAGCTCAGGTTATTTTAGGAACACCAACTTTTTTAAAAGGGTATCTGCGAAAGACTGGAAGGGATGATTTTAAATCGGTAAGTTATGTTGTCGCTGGAGCGGAAAAGAGTCCTGAAGAATTCATCCGAATTTGGGAAGATCAGTATGATTGCGAATATCTGGAAGGATATGGACTCACTGAAACTTCTCCTGGGTTATCTTTCAGCTTACCTGGTTCTGGCAAAAGAGCAGGATCAGTGGGAAAATTGATGAAAGATATTCAGATAAGGATTATTGATCCAGAAAATGGTGCTATTTTGAAGGATTATGAATCTGGTATTTTGTGCTTCCGTGGACCAAATGTTTTCCAGGGTTATTTGAATAACCCAGAGAAAACCAGAGAAGTTTTTTCTGAAGATGGCTGGTTTATTACCGGTGATTTGGGCCGAATGGATGAAGATGGATTTTTGTTTATCGAAGGGCGTCTTTCAAGATTTTCCAAAATTGGAGGAGAAATGGTATCTCATCAGTCGATGGAGGATATGGTTTCACTAATTCTTGGGCTTAATGATAAGACCACCGGAAATTTATCTTTTGCCATAACGGGAATAAAGGATGATGCCAAGGGGGAGAGTCTTGTTCTTTTTGCCACGATTGATATTGATCTCAATTGGTTGGCGAAGGAGTTGAGGGCACAAGGAATTCCAAATTTGTGGATTCCTAAAAAAATAATGAAGGTGGATGAAATCCCGTTGCTTGGAACCGGAAAGCTAGACTTGAAAAAAATAGCTGACCTGGCAGTAGAATTCTAAGAACCTTTTTTTGAAATTTTTACGCCTTCCAACAATTGGCCAATAGAAAATTTGTTCTCGTTAGCCTTTGAAAGGATGGAAATGCTACTTTCGGCTTTTAACTGATTCTTAACGAGTTCAGTTGTCTCGGAAGCGTAATCAGTATCTGAAATTCTGCTTATGGCAGTGGAAAAATTAGCCAATGAATTTTGGAGTTTTTCTACTGAAACATTTAGAGTTTGGAGATTGGCTGATACTATCGCCTTTTGTTCGTTTAATGAATTCATCCAATTTTCCAAAAGATTCACAGTCAATTGTGAGGAACTTGTATTTTTGAGATTATAGCTCTTCTTGTCATCAACAGTTATGGAGTTGGTGAATTTAAAAACCAATTCTTCTCCTCCTTCATTAGGGATAGTCATGGGTATGCCTTCCTTTTCCCATTTCAGGCCAAATCTGTCGAGGGGCTCAGTTGAAGGATTGATGGTTGGTTCGTATCCGTCACCAGAGTCTGGAACCGCTTCTTTGTGTGTGACGACAGAACCTCCATCTGCATTTGCACCTCCAATTGCTCCGGTATCAGCATCATATAGGATGATTTGAAAAGAGTTGCTTGGGTCATTGTGCTCGTTCAATGCATTATTGATGTAATGTTGAACAAATTCGTCATTAGCTGATTTTACATTTGCATATAGACTTGCTCCAAAAAAATGTTTTAAAGCCGAACCAATGCTTGTTTCCTCGCTTGAAAGCCCCTCTTTCACTCCCTCTGACATCCAATTCAACATTGCCTTTACTCCCTCTGAAGTGCCGACATTTTGAAGCTCATGATGCAAAAAACGAATCGCTGCGTAATAGGATGCTCTTTGCTGCCAGGAGCCAGCCTGGTCATCACCTGTACCAAAAGAATCAATCGTAGATTGATTAAAGCCGCCGGTGTACTCCAAAAGGAAATCTCCTCCATGCACAAAATCAGCAATGCCCGACTTGAACCATTCAGCACCTCCTGAATTACTTGCACCTTTCTTAACCTCGCCATTTGCAAGTGCATTGAAATGAAGATTATCAGCCAATACGGCATATGTCATCATTACGGCATTGATTCTGTCAGTAAGGTATAAGCCTGGATCTTCAGGTGGACCGGAAATAGGCAAATTGTAATTGTAAATTTCATAATTCAGAGAAGCGACATCAGCGGATTTGTCTGGCGAATCGGGATCTGAATAATTCCAGGTAAGAGAAATACTGTACATCTCATTACCTGTATCGTTAACATTGATTTTAAAGGTATCACGGCCAGTACCAGTTAGGCCTAATCGATCTTCAATAACCTTTTCAGCAGCTTTCAGCCATTGGGTTTGAAGTATTTGAATAAATTGTTTTTTCTCATCTGAGAAAGGACCGTCTGAAAATAAATCCAAACCATTGAAACTCATCCCATTGATGGTATCGAGCTGATTGGCCAATTCCTGGAATTCGTAGTCATAATTACTACGGTCAGCGTCAGTTTTGGTTATATCCAGAGATAATCTCGCCAGTTCATTCATTCTTAGAAGAATAGTCCCTGCCTGCTGAAGGCCATCATACTGAGATTGCGAAAAAGAAATCAGGTTTTGTAAGTTATTGGCGGTTAGAGTTTTGCGTGAAATTTCACTTTCAAGAGCAAGTGATTGCCCAAACGCTCCACTGTCAGAAGCGGAATTAACCAATTTTTTCCCCGAAACCAACTTTGATTGAGAATCAGTCCAATCTTTTGAAGCCTTGTGGGTATTCAAAGAGAGAGATAAGGGGATATGCTTGTTTATTTCCAAGGATATGGTCTGGTAAGATTTATATAATCGACCCCAAATCCAAAAACTTTACCTAAAAAGTGGTAGGCCGGCCGGGACTCGAACCCGGAACCAATGGCTTAAAAGGCCACTGCTCTACCGATTGAGCTACCGACCCACACAATTAATAATTCCTATATTAAGCGATTGGATTCGTCAATGACCAACACTTCAGAGGAAATCCTGATCGAAATTTAGGAAGACTACATTTCAACGATTCTTGAGACATTAGTAAAATTTATTTTGCTGACGAGTTCCATGAGAATTCACTAAATTTTGCTCAAATCTTCAATTGCCATTAAAATTGATCCTTTTGAAGGTGAGATTAAATTTGCCTTTCATTTCATAACAGTGTGAAAATTTCATGAAATGAAAAGGTCACCTGAGATTGTAAATATTTTACGGACCGGAATTGAAGAGATGATCTCGAAAAGAGGTAATCTGGAGGTCAAATTCACTCGAATTTTCAATTTTGATGAGAATCGAGTAAGTCTCAGGATGGAGGTTGCTGATGAAAACTCTAATTTCACACCTATGGGTAGGATAGATGTAGTCGAATTAGGTTTTGAAGATGGTCGCTCATCATGTGATTGTACGCTGACCGAGTTCCAAACCGGCAAAAGCGATCGGGTAATGCTCCGACTAAGGGATTCAACGGAAAGAGAAAAGGAATGCCAAAAGGTATTTAATTTCTTCACAAGAATTTTGGGTGAACCTTCTAATGAAAGTGATGTTGCTCAAAAACTAGAGGAAAACTCAGCATCCTCGCCGACCGTTTCTAGTGATGAAGACAAAGGCTTCCAGATGGAGCCTACTAGGGGAGCTCAACCAAATGATTGACCTTTAGCGATTAAAAAGCTTTGAAGGTTCAACTTCCGTAAGCGGACCAATGTTTCTCAGTTTATCCAAATCAATTTTTTCTGAGTCACCAACAATCGAGAGTAAAATCGATTTTGGCTCAATTTCCATCTCGTAAAAGCTTTTGAGCGAGTTAATTTCTGCTTTCTTTAGACTTTCATACCGCTGAGCACGAGGATCATTTCTCATGCCGAGCGCTTTAAAATCATAAACAAAGCCNGGNATTGAGCGGCTGGCAATAGGATTTGTACGATATGTGCTGAGAATTGAAGAATGTGCGGAATTCCATCTAGTCTCATTNATGGGCATATTATCCAACAGTTCAATAAAGGCATGAACTGCTTCCAAAGTTTTGTCTGCTTGGCAACCAATTGCTCCNACGAGAATATTTTCATCTTCTGGACGGGAAGGAGTGAAAAAGTGTGCCCATGCGGAATAAGCAAGTGCTCGGGCTTCACGGAGTTCCTGAAACACAAGACCTGCCATTCCTCCACCAAAATATTCGTTGAATAATTGTCCAAGCGGAGCTTTTGATTCATCATAAAGACCAGCTGCAAATTCCAATCTTACCTGTGCTTGAGCCATTTCCTTTTGGAGGAAAAACACCTGATTTTTTTCAGGGGATATTGAACGATCAGGTACAACAGCTGGAGTTTCTCTACTAGGTTCTTTTCCGAGAAATCCATTTTTGATAATTGACTTAATTTCGTCANCAGAACGCGGTCCGTAATAAAGTATGGTTCTTTCAACTTCGAAAGCATCCATGAGCATTTTGGTTAAAGAAGAAACAGAGCTTGCATTAAGATCAGAATCAGAAGCTCTCTTGAGATATCTAGATTCAGAACCATACCGGTGAAAATGAGCAAGGGCATTACTTAAGGCACGAGGGTCTTTCTGTTCATCATCTCTTTCAGAAAGAATAATTCTTTTGGTCTCATTCCAAGTTTTGTCATTTATATTTGGAAAAAGCATATGTTTTTTTGCCAATTCCAATGATTTCTCAAAGTTCTCATCAAGACCGTTGATGGAAAAAGAGCTGAAGTGTTCCCGCACTCCAAATCCAAACTCTGAAGCCAGTTTATACCATTCTATTTTTAACTGCTCTGAATCCATCTCTTCCGCACCAGCTCGGTCAAGCATCCGTTTAACAAGAGTGAGCATCGGTTGATGGTCGTTCCCCATTTCCATGCGNACCTCAAGGGTAAATAAGTCGTTAAGAGGATTATTGGCATGGATAAGTCGCACTCCTTTTGTAACTTCTACGGTTTGATAATCTTTTCCAGCTTCAATGTANTTGGGTGAAAAGGGCTCAAAGGGAATTTCTCCAACCTTACGCATGAAATCTGACTCTTTGTCAGGGTCGATCTTTAGAGGNTCAATGGGTGGTTTCTCAATGCTCGGAAGATCATGCTGCTCATCTACACGAAAACCTACCACATAGTCCTCCCCATAATACTGATTTGCCACACGGACTATTTCATCCTTGGTCACTTTTTCGAGTTCGGCAATCTGACCGTCCATTTTTCCCCAATCCACGAATGCGAGGAAAGAATCTCTCATTAACTCAACACGCTTGGGATTACTTTCTAGATCCTCTTTTTGTCTTTTCTTAAAATCATTAATAACTGCTGGAAGTATCCAGTCCTCAAAATTACCAGCCTTGACTTGTTCAATTTGTTCAAGCAATAACTTTTCTACCTCTTCAAGGCTTTGCCCATCCTTGGGAGAGCCCATAAGGTAGTGAGCTCCATAATCGTTGAAGTTAATGGGAAAGCAACCAGCTGCCCTCACTTTCTGCTGATTAACCAANTTTAAGTTGATCAGACCAGCCACTGAATTGTCCAGAATCATGTCTACAAGGCGAAGCGCTGGGTAGTCTTGATGAAATCGGGGTGCCGTTCTGAAAGCCATAAGAAGTTGTTCTTCTCCAAGATACTGAACCTGAACAAATTCTCTACCTTTCAACGGCTTTTCTGTCCACTTGGGCTCTTCCCGAAGGGTTTGTGGATTTGGCCATGATGAAAAATATTTTTCAATTANGTCAAAAGCCTTCTCAGGATCTATATTTCCGGAGATACAGATTGCCATGTTTTGTGGCACATAGTGTTTAGAATAGTAATCTTCTATCGCGGTAATTGATGGATTTTTTAAATGTTCCACAGTTCCAAGAGTAGACTGCTGACCGTAAGGATGCGTTTTGAAAAGTAGGTCGTTTACCACTCGATGGAGTAGGCGGTCCTTGTTATCAATGGCCCGATTTTTCTCCTCATAAACGGTCTCAAGCTCAGTATGGAAAAGCCGAAATACTGGATTGGCGAAGCGTTCGCTTTCGATCATCGCCCAGTGTTCAAGGCGGTTTGATGGTAAGTCGACTTTGTATACAGTTTCCTCATGCCAAGTGTGAGCATTGATACCTTTTGCTCCCATATTACTGTATGCCCTATCCATTTCATTTGGAATAGCCAGCTTNGCGGCTTCGGTGGATATACGNTTNATCTCTTCATAGATGACTGAGCGTTTGCTCTCATTGGTNTCCTTGGACCTGTCTTCATACAATCCGGTGATCTTTTCAAGTAGTGGTTTTTCTTTTTCAAAATCCAAAGTTCCAAAGGACTGTGTCCCTTTGAACAACAAGTGCTCGAGGTAGTGAGCCAGTCCAGTATTGGTTGATGGATCGTGCTTGCTGCCCGCACGGGTAATGATTTCGGCATAAAAGCGAGGTTCCTCATTGTTGGGACTAAGGTAGACAGTAAGTCCATTTTTGAGTGTCTTTTGAATCACTTCCATGCTACTCGCTCCGATTATACTTGAGGAATTNGAGTCACCAATTGTAATTGGGTGGCTGGTTTCGTAAGAGCAGGAATTCATGAGCAGATTTGTTATTATCAAAATTAAAAGGTTTATCGATGAGGTTCGGTTCATGGGTCGAAGAGGGTTGTCAAATGACAGGGGAAATAGATATTTGAATATCGATACTATCGTCAATTATTGAAAATGAAACTTTATCTTTACGAAAAATGTGAGACTTGCCGCAAGGCTACCCGTTGGCTTGATGAAAAAAAGATCAAGTTTCAGGCTATTCCAATCAGGGAAAAACCACCCACAAAAAAAGAACTCAGTGCCATGCTTAATTATCATGGAGGAAACGTAAAAAAGCTTTTTAANACTTCCAGTAAAGACTACAGAGATCCTGAAATTAAAGAAAAACTTCCACACCTTACAGAAAAAGAAATTATTGACCTTTTAAGTCAAAAGGGAAACTTGATTAAACGCCCTTTTTTAATTGGTGGTTCAAAATTGCTTCAGGGATTTAAGCCCGANATCTGGGAGCAAGAACTTTTATGAGCAAATACATACAACCAGAACTATGGTCTAAAGAATTGAATAACGGTAACTTGGAAACATTGCTACAATGCTATGCAGAAGATGCAATTTTATTTGCAACTTTTCAAACTGAACCTCTCATTACCCCAAAGGGAATTCGTGATTACTTTACAGGGTTTTTATCCAGGAAGGGAGCAGGCGTTCGGTTTGATGAATCCTCCATAACAAACCATTTACTCTCAGATAACGCTTATTTCAGCACCGGGCTTTACGAATTTTTCTACCGTGAAAACGGAGAGGAGATTCGACATCCTGCGAGATTTACCTATGTTGTGGAAATCGGAGCGGNTCACNAAATCAAACATCATCACTCCTCCGTGATTCCTGCTTGAAAAATTTCATCCTTCCGTTTCGCTTACCTTATTATGCTAAGTCCTCAAAAAACCCTAGATACCTACTACCTGGAAGCTCGCCGCGATTTGCTGGAAGTGGCAGCTATGCTCGATCGATATGACGAGGCTGTCAAGAGAGACGGAGCCAAGGCCGAAGATGAATCCAAAAAGGAGTCATTACTTCAGGCGATGGAATTACTCGCTAA
>NZKO01000002.1 GCA_002692535.1 Opitutia bacterium | reverse complement strand
AAATTGGATGGTTCGCGATCCTGAACTCAAAAAAGTTGCACTTTGGACATACTTCAAGGGAGCCAAGAGAGACCCGGGGTTGGATGAAGGAGCGACTACCGTGGCATACTTGCCTGACAAAGGATGGTTTTGGTATATCCCTCTCAGCGGAGACATGGTAAGTGTGGGAATCGTTGCAGAGAGAGATTATTTATTCAATGGGTCAACCAAGGACCATAAGGAAATTTTTCAGCGTGAGGTACAAAACAATGAGTGGATTAAAGAACATCTAGCGGAGGGTGAGCAGATGGGTGAGTATCGCATTACCGGCGAGTATTCCTACCGAAATAAATATTGTTCAATCGACGGTCTTGTTCTCGCAGGTGATGCTCTTGGCTTTCTGGATCCAGTTTTTTCATCTGGTGTGTTTCTAGCTTTGAAAAGTGGGGTAATGCTTGCTGATGAAATCGATCAGGTGATGAAAAAGGGACAACCTATCAAGTCTTCTTCTTTCGAAAATTACGGAAAACGCATGCAGTCCTCGATCGAAACAATGCGCAAGATTGTCTATGCCTTCTACGACAAGGAATTTAGTTTTGGAGATTTAGTAAAGAGAGGGGACCACTTGCGCTCCGCACTTACTGACTGTCTGGTTGGTAATGTTGATGACAAGGATTTCCGCGAATTGTTCGAAGCCATGTCAGACCTAGCTGACCTGCCCGAGCCAGTGGAGCACGGACTTGCACACGCTTCTTCGTGAAGCTTGCTTTTCTAACCCCCGGGACGGGAAACTATTATTGCGGAGTATGCATGCGAGACAACTCGCTTGCACGCCAATTAATAGCCCTTGGACATGATGTCACGATGCTGCCAACCTATCTCCCACATTTTCTTGATGAGGAAGACGCATCACCCGACCAACCCATTTTCTTCGGTGGAATAAATGTTTATTTGCAGCATAAATTTTCTCTCTTTCGCCACACTCCAAAATGGATTGACAAAGCTTTCGATAACAAATGGCTATTACGGAAAGCTGCCGCACGGAGCGGAATGACTTCGAGCAAAGACTTGGGGGAAATAACTTTATCCACTTTCAGAGGAGAAGATGGACCTTTGGTGAAGGAAGTCAATAAAGTGCTAACTTGGTTTAAAGAGCAGGGTAGTCCCGATATTCTTTTTCTTTCCACCATCATGCTTGCAGGTATTGGAAAGGTGTTGAGGAGGGAATTGCAAATTCCAGTATATGGCTTTCTTCAGGGTGAAGATTCTTTTCTTGATTCGTTGCTTCCAGAATATCGTGTGGAAGCATGGAGACTTCTTTCACAAGATGTCGCACTGCTTGATGGTTGCATTGCTCCGAGTAAATATTTTGGGAATTTGATGGCCGAACGGCTTGCCCTAAAGCCATCCAAAATAAAGCATCATCCAAACGGCATCACCACAGAGGGGATTTTACCCGTCGAAAATGCACCGTCATCTCCCTCATTGGGATACCTAGCCAGACTTTGTCCACTCAAGGGACTAGACTTACTCGTGGATGCATTCATTGAGTTAAAGGGCACGGGTAATCACGACAAACTTTCATTAAAAATTGCCGGTGGTATGACCGATGAAGATGAGCCTTTTGTGGAAGAGCAAAAAAGCAAACTGTCAAGGGCAGGGCTTGATAAACACTTTTCGATCTCACCAAATATAAGTCGGGCAGAGAAACTTGAATTCCTCAAATACCTTACTGTCTTTTCCGTACCCGCTCGCTATCCTGAAGCATTTGGACTATATGTTGTGGAGGCCATGCTTGCTGGCGTCCCGGTTGTATTGCCGAATTCCGGAGCATTTCCCGAAATCATTAAAGCCACGAAAGGGGGGCAACTTTACGACACATCTGCAGCAGGAACATTGACAGAAACTTTGGACGCTCTTTTATCCGATTCAAAAAGAGCCAAAGATATTGGCTTACAAGCACACGAAGCCGTACTTGAACAATATGCCAATGAAAAACTGGCTTCCAGACTAGTGAACGAAGTCGTCTCTGCACTCCCCGTCAATCAATAATAGAAAAATTAATCATGCCTACAGAATTTTCCATCAGCCGAAGAGTAGAATTTTCAGAGACCGATCTTGCCGGAATCATGCACTTCACCAATTTTTATCGCTGGATGGAAATTTGCGAACATGAGTTTCTTCGGAGTCTCGGACTATCCGTGGACATGGTAGATGAAAATGGCCGATTTGGATGGCCACGGGTTAAAACGTCCTGTCGCTTCAAGCGCCCCTTGCGTTTTGAAGAAGAGGTTGAGGTGAAATTAATCATTACTGAGATCAGAGANCGCTCAATTGCATATGCCTTTCAATTTTGGAAAGACGAAGATGGCGATCGGGTTAAGGCGGCCGTTGGAGAAGTGGTTGCTGCCTGTGTTCGTTTCGACCAAGCGAGCGGATCCATGTCCCCGATCATGATTCCAGAAGTGGTCCGCACAAAAATTTCTGTTTAGTAAAAACGGAGTTTTCTTAGTTTCATCATCGACAATGTAAATCTTGTCCAAGAGAATATTTACAACCAAAACATCTTATGCAATACTTACAATATGCCTTTTTAACCGTTATTTGCTGGGGAACCTATGGAGTCTGCATGCATATCGGATCAAGCAACATGGGAGACAAGGAGAATGGTCGACTAATGGCGTTTCTCTGGGTAGGCCTCGCCTATTTCTTAACTGCAGTGGTGGCTCCCCTGATAATATTAAAGCTTAAAGGTGGCAATGTCGCTTTCTGGACATTTCCNACAAAAGGCTGGCAGTGGTCGCTAATAGCAGGAACCTTGGGTGCGATCGGTGCATTGGGTGTTTTACTGGCCTTCGGCAAGATGCCATCACCCGCCTATGTTCCAGTAATTATGTCAGTAATTTTTGCGGGTGCACCCATTGTTAATGCAATCGTGAGCACGACGAAGGAAGGTAACTGGCCTCATGTAAAACTTCCTTTTATCTTGGGAATCGCAATGGCCGCAATTGGTGGATATTTGGCAACTAAGCATGCCCCAAAACCGCCGAAAGTACCACCTGCTGCTGAGGCATCCAAATCCTGAAGGCAAAGAGTCTCGATGAGCAACACCTCCGGTGACCATGAAGTGGCCGAAAGGTGGGAGCGTAAGCGTTGGGCTGACTTTAAGAATAATCTTACTCAAGTTTCGCAATCCAACCAATTTCAACAAAAGCATTTTCCTGCTTTAAACTCGTTAAATGAGTGGGAAAGTTTTGATGATTTTATAAAGGTCTGTCCTTTTACGGAGAAACAAGATTTGGCAAGAGATCGCGAAGATCATATGCCTTACGGGACGAATCTGACCTTTCCGNTTTCCGAATACAAGAAGTTNAATCAAACCAGCGGGACGCTGGGTAAACCCATGGCTTGGCTGGACACGATGGTTGACTGGAGGTGGATGCTTGGAAATTGGGATCGAGTATTGGAATCCGCGGAGGTTAATCCTGGCTCTCGTTGTTTTTTTGCATTCTCTTTTGGTCCTTTTCTTGGTTTTTGGACGGCGTATGAAGCTGCCACTCGGAGAGGTTGTCTATGCATACCAGCAGGAGGGCAAAGCACGGAGCAACGACTTCATGGTATTTTGAAACAACGGGCGGAGCATCTATTTTGTACGCCCACCTACGCCATGCGTCTCAACGGTTATGCCANGGAATCAGGCATTGATCTTGCAAGGCATGAATTGAAATCAATCATTTTGGCAGGGGAAACAGGAGGGAGCTTGCCCGAGGTGAGGAGCCGAATCAGTTTGGGTTGGGGTAACGGTGTGAAGGTCCATGATCATTATGGAATGACGGAGGTCGGACCTGTAGCTTATGAAATACCTGGAGGGCAAGGTGGTTTGCGAATCATTCTTGATTCATACTATCCCGAGGTGGTTGATCCAAAAACTGCAGATCCGGTCAAGGATGGCGAGAAAGGGGAGTTGGTCCTGACAACACTGGGTAGGATAGGATGCCCGGTCTTTAGGTACCGTACGGGTGATCTTGTGAAGGCACAACTGAGTCATGATGAAAACGGATTGCCCACCTTTGATCTTAGTGGGGGGATCCTCGGGCGCACCGATGACATGGTTGTGGTAAGAGGTGTAAATCTTTATCCTACCGCAGTTGATTCGGTGATTGCTCGTTTTTCTGAAATCAGGGAGTACCAGGTTATTTTTGAAAAACGCGATTCCATGCTGGAAGTAAAAATAAGAATCGAATCTGAAGAGAATATTGTTTCTCTTTTGGAGGGTGCTTTGCAGGAATCATTTTCTCTGCGAATCCCAGTGGAGACAGTTGAATACGGATCTCTTCCAAGACAAGAGATGAAAGCAAGACGTTGGATTAAACCTGAATAGAAATAAGTTTTAAAATGAATAAAATGATTGAAATTTCGAAACTTTCCAAATCCTTTGCGTCTCCAGATGGGGAAGAGGCGGTAAATGTTTTTAGTGATATTGATCTTGAGGTGGAAGAAGGCAGTTCGGTCGCAATTGTTGGACCATCTGGTTCGGGCAAGAGTACCCTGCTCAACATTATTGGACTACTTGACAAACCAACCAACGGGAAGCTCATTGTTGATCAGAAAGACCTTAATCAGTTAGGGAAAGAAGAAGTTTCCGAGTACCGGAACCAAACTGTGGGGTTTGTCTTTCAAGCTCACCATTTGCTCCCATCCTGTACCGTAATCGAAAATGTAATGCTCCCTGGACTTGCCGGCTTTGGTGGAAAGAACACTGGAGACCTGAAGGACAGGGCAAATCAACTCCTGGTAGAGGTAGGGTTAGGACATCGCACAACTCATTTTCCAGGACAGATTTCAGGGGGAGAGAGGCAGAGAGTGGCAGTGGCACGTTCTTTGATCAATCAACCAGCTGTGCTTTTGGCTGATGAGCCTACGGGTGCATTGGACAAGAAAAATTCTGAACATCTGGTCAATTTGCTGAATGAATTAAATGAAGAGAAATCCTTGACCTTGGTAATGGTTACTCACTCTTCCGGCAGTGCCAGTAAGATGAAAAAAGCCTACCATTTGGATGAGGGGAATTTAAGGCAGGAGAGATAATGAGCCTTTGGAAAGTAATCNGGAGAAACCTGCGTTTTTTCCACAGGCACAACCTTGGCATCACTNTGGCTGCCGCCATGTGTTCCTTGGTGTTGACTGGAGCTCTGACTGTTGGAGATTCGGTACGCTCAACCCTACGTAAATTGGCTGAACAAAGAATAGGCAAGGGAGACATTGCCATGCTTTCCCCCGACGGATTTTTTGAAGAAGACTTGGCAACCCGAATCCATTCGGAGTTGAAAGAAGATCACACACTGATCGCGCCAATTGCACTTTCACGAGGCATGCTGACTTCCCCAGAAGGTTTGGTGCAAGTGGCCAATGTACAGGTTCTTGGAGTGGACGAAAGATTTTGGAGATTAGCTCCAGACTTTGCTCATACGCCAATGGGGACATGGTCGATGAAAAAAGAATTTCNAAAATGGGGACCCGAAGTATTTTTTGTGAACGAACGATTGGCCAAACGACTTAAAGTGGAGGAGGGAGACAGGCTGATCCTGAGAATGGAGGAACCAAGTTTATTCTCAAGAGATGCCCCTTTGTCTGGTGAACGGGATAATAAGTTTGTTACCATGAACAAGGAGTTTGGTGGAATCGTACCTNCGGACGGATTTGGGAATTTTGGACTACAGGGAAATCAGCGTGAACCGTTAACCTTGTTCGTTTCCCTACAAGCCTTACAAAAGAAACTATTTCGATCTTTTGATGAAGTTTCCAGAAGTACAAAATTTGCCAATTTTCTTCTTATGGGAAAAGAATCAGAGGGTGAAATCGAATTGGACTCCACCGAAAAGGCAATAAATGAAAGCTGGAAACTTGAGGATGCAGGCATCGAGATAAAGGATTTGAATAATTCCAAAGAATGGAGCATTCGAACNCGGCAGGTATTTTTATCCGAAGGTTTGGTTGCGAAGGGTAGGGGTCTGAATTCTAAGGCAAGTGGAGTTTTGACTTATTTGGTAAATGCCATTGAAAAGAAATCCGAGAGCAATGGTAGTTCACTGATACCGTATTCGATGATGAGTGCGGTGGAACCAAGAAAGGTTGAATTTTTGGGAGATGAGTGGCAGGACGATCAGATTGCACTAAACCAATGGGCAGCGGATGATCTAAATGCAACGCTTGGCGATAAAATAAGCGTTAGCTATTACACGGTTGGAGAGAGAAGAAAGTTAATCGAATCATCCAGAGAGTTTATTTTGAAAAAGATTTTGCCTCTTCCAAACCCTGTACCTGAAGATCAGGAAAGTGAATGGACGCCTCGTTTTCCGGGTCTTTCAGATGCAGATTCATGCGGGGAATGGGATACGGGTATACCAATTGTACACACGGTGAGAGATCGGGACGAGGACTACTGGGATCTATACCGGGGAACCCCCAAAGGGTTTGTCTCACTAAAGACAGGTCAGGAAATGTGGGGAAACCGGTGGGGGTCTCTTACCGGTTTANGAATTGGCAAAAATGATTTTTCCAATGATGAACTTGCTGCTCGTTTGCGCGATAATCTGAAGGCGGAGGATGCAGGCTTGATTCTTCGGGAGTTGCGTTCGGATGCAAAGCAATCGGTTGAATCACCAGTCGATTTTGGACAGCTCTTCATGGGCTTCAGTTTTTTTGTGATCACGGCGGTTCTGGCGATCACAGGTATGCTATTCAGTTTTTCGCTGGAACAAAGAAGTAAGCAGATAGGATTGTTACGGGCACTTGGGTGGAAAATTCGAAGAATAAAAATGGTCTTCTGGGGAGAAGGTTTTGCAGTCGCTATCATAGGGTCTTTCATCGGCGTTTTGATGGCCTCCTTATATGGGAAAGCGATTCTAAATCTTTTAAGCGGTGAATGGAGCGGTGCGGTCTCGGGAGCCAGTTTCTCTTATCATGCAACAACCTTATCGATGTTTATTGGTGGTTTTATTTCGACCATCATTTGTTTTCTGTCGATGGTCTGGTCGGCGAGAAACCTTCTATCTCGAGAGCCTATAGAACTTTTGCAGACTGGAGACGGAGGCATTCAAAATGAAACCAATATTTTATCATCCAAAAAATGGCCTCAATGGATTGGAATAATTTGTATTGCGGGAGCGGTAGGATTGCCATGGACGGTCGGATTGACTAGTCATCAGGCATCCATGTCTTTTTTTGGAGCTGGCGGAATACTATTGATTGGGGGCCTGTTTCTATTTCGCGCTAACTTAGGAAGGGAAAATATTGATCAAAATAATTTAACAAAAATTTCACAGCTTTACCGAAGAAATCTTGGTCGCAGAGCTGGCAGGGGATTAGTTACGGTCGGCTCAATGGCCGCTGGTGCCTTTCTAGTGGTAAGCACGGGTGCCTTCCGGAAATTTCCTGAAACTAACCCGGAAAACTTTAAGTCGGGNACAGGTGGCTTTTCTTTTTGGGGAGACTCCGCTTCACCCATTTACGACGACCTGAACGGCAAGGACGCAAAGGAACTTTTTGATTTGAACGAAACTCTTTTTACCAACTCGGGCATTGTCCCGTTGCGAGTCCGGGANGGGGATGATGCGAGTTGTTTGAATTTAAACAAAGCACTTCGTCCCCGCATCTATGGAGTAAAGACAAGTGAATTTTCGGGGAGATTTGAATTTGCTGAAGGTAATTGGACTAGCCTTAACAANATTCTGGCAAAAGACGTTGTTCCTGCTTTGGTTGACCAAAATACGATGATGTGGGCCTTGAAAATGGGTTTGGGTGATCGAATCCAATTTACGGATGGCGATGGGAACCCCTTTGAAATTGAATTGGTCGGTGCTTTTAAAGGCTCAATGTTACAAGGTGCCCTTTTCATAAAAGAAGAAGATTTCCTGAATAAGTTTAAGCAACAAGGAGGATACCGCAGTTTTATGATTACAGGGAAACTGAAGGATGGGCGAAGTTTGGCCAAGCATCTTGAGGACAGGCTATATCAGCATGGGATGGAATTCCGGGAGGCAAGGGTAAGACTTGCCGAACTCCAAACTGTTGAAAATACATACCTGTCGATTTTTCAGGGATTGGGCGGTTTGGGCATGCTAATTGGAACTTGTGGCCTGGGGTTGGTGGTGGCTCGAAACCTAGTGGAAAGAAGCTATGAAACAGCTCTTTTTGAAGCACTTGGATATCATTTGAATAAGATTCGGTCATCTGCTTTTTTGGAGCATGTGCAATTGGCTCTTTGGGGCATTGCACTAGGATCTGGCTCTGCTATTCTTGGTATTGCTCCAGCTTTGTTTGGCGGTGTAATTGACAAGCCAAGCTTGGCCTACGCATGGTTTTTCATAGCTCTTGCCCTGCTATCATTTTTCTGGGTTTACCTTGCGGTTTTCTTGACCTTACGGAAAAGCCAGCTTCATTTGTTGAGCAATGAATAACATCTCAAACGACTGTTCTAAATATTATTTCATCCGCATTCTGTTGATCTTTTTGATTTTGATGGGTGTATCCGGTTGCCTAAAGCAAGCCATATGGANTAAGAGTTCAAATGACAAACCGACTGCTAGAAACGCAAAAAAAGATGACTCGGAAAAAAAAGACATTGATGAGCATAAGGAATGGAGCTTGGAATTTAGTGAGAACTTTTCCAGTACAGAAGTTAACACTGAGCCTGAAAGCATTTTTATTTTGGATGGGGCTTATACGGTTCAGAAAGGGCCAAATGATGACAATAGCCTCTTTTTGCCAGGCACGCCAATGGGAGATTTTGGATTACTTTTCGGGCCAAGATTAAGGGAAAATGCTCTTGAGTTGAACTTTTCTTTTTTTGCGAGCAAAAAGGGACGCCGAATGCCTTCAATTGCCGCAGCCATAGGGGGTGTGCGTGGATATCGACTGAGGCTCAATCCAGCCGCCAAAAACATTGTGCTGTCCATGGATGAAAATGTTTTCAAGGAACTTCCCTTTCATTGGGTCGGGGATCAGTGGTGGAGCATTCGTTTTCAGGCATTGCCCTGTGGAGACGGCGATCAATCAACCTGTTTGCAATTCAAGCTTTGGCCAAAACAAGACAAAGAGCCAAATGAATGGTTTTTTAGCCAAGAATTTAATATTGAGTATAAGGGTGGGAAGTGTGCCCTCTGGGGTTTTCCCTATTCAAGTAAACCCATTTTTTTTGATGACCTCACGATTCGNTCTCTTTTATGATANTTATGCCTCGAAAACTAGAACAGCAATTTTTCCAGTAGAAGNTTCCTTCAGTTGGAAAAAAAGATAATTGGTTAGAAATAATGAAAATTTGCATGTCATTGATCCTTTCGGTCAGTACTGGTTTTATTTGCGCACAAGACGAAGCCTTTTTCCCGGAAAAGGTTCTGCCTCTTTTAGAGGAGTATTGTTATGATTGTCATGGAGAAGGAGCTAAAAAAGGNGATTTTGCAATGGATGAATTGATTGCTCTTGGAAACTACTCAGATCATTCAAAAGCATGGGATCGTGTTTGGAAAAATATTTACAATCGAAATATGCCTCCAGCAAATGTAACACAACCCCATGATGCTGAAATAACCTCTATTTTATCTTGGATTGAAGAAGCTTCTTTTAATCACCTCCCTAAAGAAATTGACCCCGGTCATGTTGTGCTAAGAAGGCTCAACCGGAGCGAATATGAAAATACGATATACGATTTATTCGGTATTAGAATTGACGCCCAAAAATATTTCCCTGCAGATGATACGGGCTATGGCTTCGATACCATAGGCGAAGTGCTTACGCTTTCTCCGCTATTGATGGAAAAGTACCTGGGAATGGCAGATATTATTATGGAAAAGGCTTTGGGAGCTGTGGATGATCAGGGAAGAAGTATACATTTAAAAGCAGAAGACCTCATAGGTGGGGCAATGCATGAAGGTGTCAAAGTGCTTGCTTCTAGAGGCACCATCAATCTGCCAAACATTCAATCTTCAGTCGATGGTGAATATGAGGTGAAGGTTCTGGCAACCGCCAGCCGTGCAGGAAATGAATTGGCCAAGATGGTTGTTGGACTTAATGGTCAAGAAATTACTCAATTTTCAATCAATGCGGAGTACCCCGATCTGGAATCATATACTTTTCGGCTTAATGATAAGACCATGTCAAAAGGGCAAATCTCACTAACTTTTCCTAATGATTACTGGGACCCCAAAAACAAGAACCCTGANAGAAGGGATCGGAATCTTTACGTGGAGTCGGTTGAGATATCTCTTCCCAAAGGAGTTTCTCAGGAGGTAAAAAAAGCAAGAACACATTTTTTCGGAAAATGGAAAACAGAAGAGATTGGAGATGAGGAAGCAAAATCTTCTTTGGGTAAATGTCTGCCGCGAATATATCGGATGCCATTGGATTCATCCGAACTTGCTAGGCATGAATCTTTTTATGAAAAAATGAGAAATAATGGGCTGAGCCCATTGGAATCTGTTAGACAAACCTTAAAAGCCTCATTGATTTCGCCAACTTTTATTTTTCGCGAAGAAAAAAAATCCGATAAAATCCACGGCACAGATCTTCTTGATGAGTTTGCTCTGGCTCATCGGATGTCATACTTTCTGTGGAGCTCAATACCAGATGATCATCTTTGGAATCTTGCACGGCAAGGAATGTTGAGGGCCGATTTGCGTAAAGAATTTGATCGGATGATTGCAGATCCAAAGATTAATCAATTCGTGAAAAACTTTTGCGGACAATGGCTCCAGTTAAGAGACTTGAGCCTNGTAAACCCGAACCCTTCCCAGTTTCCTGCTTTCACCGGAAATGTCCGTGAATCTATGGTTTTGGAAACCGAGGAATTTTTCAAACATCTGCTGGTGGAAAATTTACCTTTGNAATTATTGCTTGGTGCAGATTTCTCGATTATCAACAAGGATCTTGCGAAATATTATGGTATTTCCGGAGATTTTNATAATAACTTTGAGAAGGTGGTTTTTCGTGGAGAAGACTTGGAGAAAAGGGGTGGATTACTTACCCACGGTTCCATCCTTACCATTACCTCTAATCCTACCCGCACTTCACCGGTCAAGCGAGGGAAATGGGTATTGGATAATTTGCTGGCCGCACCCCCAAGAGATCCCCCACCAGGTGTGGCTGAACTGGAAGAACCTCATGATAACAATAGTGAGCCGCTTACATTTAGAGAGCAAATGGCAAAGCATTCGAAAAACCCAACCTGTTATTCATGCCACGCTAGTATGGATAATTTGGGTTATGCCATGGATAATTTTGATGCTGTCGGAAAATGGCGGAGTCAGGAGGGAGGAAAAAGCCTAAATGTTTCCGGTAAGCTTAGTTCCGGAGAAAAGTTCACTGGCGTTCGTGAACTGCAAAACTTTCTGAAAGAAAATAAGGAGCATGCGATCAGCCGCTGCCTGACGCAAAAATTGTTTATTTATGGATTAGGGCGNGGCCTCACTTTTAAAGATCGAGTGGCAGTAGACGAAGTCATAGGAACAGGAAAGCNAGAAAAGCCCAAGCTCGCGGATCTGATTTTCAAAGTAATCCAAAGTAAGCCCTTTCAGTTTTCCAAATAAGATGATTTGATTAATCTGTCCTAAACCATTAGTTTTAGTTAATAAATATTAAATGTCTTCAATAAATATTAGCCGTAGATCTGTACTCAGGGGATTAGGTGCTGCCTTGGCAATTCCATCCCTTGAATCTTTTGGCAATACCCGATCGACAAACATTCCATTGCGCATGGGTTTCACTTACATACCAAATGGGGTCATTTTGGAAGAATGGAAACCTAAGGAATTTGGTAAGTTGAGCGAGCTGCCAACTAGTCTGAAGCCACTTCAGTCACATACCAATGATTTTCAGGTAATGAGTGGATTGAATCATACCAAAGCATATGCAAATGGTGACGGTGGAGGGGATCATGCCCGAGCTAACGCTACTTTTCTTACCGGTTGCCAAGCAAAAAAGACTGCTGGTAAGGATATAAAAATCGGTATTTCCGTAGATCAAATTGCCGCTGAGTCTATTGGAAACAATACAAAGCTTAAATCTTTAGAGCTTAGTTGTGATGGAGTCAGAAGATCTGGAAAGTGCGATTCAGGCTACAGTTGTGCTTATCAATACAATTTATCATGGAAAACAGATTCCATGCCGATGGTTCCTGAGTCGAATCCTCGTCTGGTATTTGAAAGACTCTTTGGAGATGCCTCTTCAACTCTTGATCGCAAAAATCAGCTCAAGCGAAGAACTCTGAACAAAAGCATACTCGATTTTGCATTAGATGGGGCAGGCAGTCTTAATAAACGTCTTGGTAAAGATGATAGGGAAAAACTCAATGAGTATTTTTCGAGTATTCGCGAACTTGAGCAGCGTTTAGATAGAGAAGAAAAAAATTGGGATCAAAATCCTTCTCTAAAAAGCCCTGATGGAATTCCCGGGAATTACAAAGAACATATTGGCATCATGTTTGATATGATGGCACTGGCTTTTCAGAGCGACTCCACCCGTATAAGCTCCTTCCTGTTAGCCCATGACGGTAGCAATCGCAGTTTTCGAGATATTGGGGTGCCCGAAGGTCATCATTCCCTTTCACATCATAAAAATGATCCAGAGAAGATTAAGAAACTTGCCCGTATTGACCAGTTTTATTCTGAGCAATTCGCCTATTTCTTAAACAGACTTTCGACCATTAGGGAGATTGACGGAAGTAGACTTCTCGACCACTGCATGATTGTTTTCGGTGGCGGAATTAGTGATGGTAATCGCCATCGTCATTCTGATTTGCCCGTTCTGCTTGCGGGGGGGAAATCCCATGGTTTGTCGACAGGACGTCATGTAGATTACGGTAGCGTACCAATGACAAACCTGTTCCTTGGAATATTGGAGCGGGCAGGAGTTCAAGCATCTCAAGTTGGAGATAGTACCGGTATTTTGACTGATATTTGATCAATTTCTTTGCAATTGTTTTTGCATGGGAGTTGATTCCCCAACAAATCCTTGCCAAATGGCTAGGATTTCAAATAAAAACATCAATTATATGTTTTCGAAAAGCAAAGCCCTTTTCTCGTCCCTTGGTATTTTGGCTCTTCTTCTTATGGGATACTTTTGGCTTGCAACAGCTGCATTGGGCTTTTCTGCACTTGAAAACTTTGCAATTATCCTGTCCAACACCAGGTTTTTTGGCTACTATATTCCCGAGATAATTGGATTTGAACGGTATGACTCAACTGGAGTTCAAGTAATGGGAGTAAAGTTGGCGATTACTGCTTTAACCTTCATATTTTCAATTCTACTTATCTATACGAGCTTTCTTGAATCGTTAAAGGATCAAATAAGGTTTCTGAATAACTCATTGGGGTGGGTTATTCTTGCAATAGCACTATTGGTAACTTCGGTTGTCGTATATGATGATCATCCGATGATCAATTCTGATAAATTGCAATTATTTGTGTTTATCGCGTGTTGTATGATCATTGTACCGTTACTGTTTTCGCTCGGGAAAATAAGAAAGAGTACCAAGAAATCTGACAGTTCATTGAACGTAGTTCAAAATCATTTAAAAGCTGAGGAATCCAAGAGTGAGTTATCGGATTTGGAAACCAGCGACGGAAAGGCAATTGAAGAACAGTCTGAAGATGAAATTGATGACCATGATGAAGCTTTAAGCACTAGTGCCGATGCCGAGGATGCCAAAGAGTCTTTGCCTGTAGGCCAAGAAAAGAATCCAGATGAAAATAAAGATAATAGTGAGGACTTTTCTGATGAAGAAGAAGCGGATTCATCTAATGATGTTGATTTTAATGAGAAGGATTCGGGGGACCAACTTGCTGATGTAGGTCCAAGTACAAAAATGCTACCACCGCCGTCATCTGCTGACTTACCAGCAGATTTGATGAAATTGCGCGAGGAATCAGATGATTCAGCTGAGGAAAAGCCCAATGATTCGGCAGAGGAGAAGCCTTAATGAAAAATTTAATCATCAGGCCGATAAAATTTATACTCTGTATTTACCTCATTATTTTATTTGAGGGATTGTGCTTTAGGTTTGTCGAAAGTTACGCTGATTTTAGGTTGAGGTTGGCTTGGGGTGAGGTTTCAGAAAAAAAGAAGATTTCAACGCTACTCCTATTTGATCATTTCAAAGAAACACCAAAAGGTGTTGTGACTTTGCAAAATACAAACTCAAAAGCTTCGGAAGAAAATGAATATACAAAAACAATCCTTAGTTTTGGGCGACCCCTTAAAGATCGGTATGAGCAGTTTAGGCTTCAGGTAAAAAATCCACTTCAGGATTTTGTAATTCGTAATCTTGAAAATGAGAGTTGTCGTCTTGATGGAGTTATTTTTCCAAAGTTGAAAAGAAGTTCCACCTCAGAAGATGTCAACAATCGAGTCGCAAGAAGAGAGGGCGACATATTGGAATTTGCAAGAGCTATGTTAATTTTTGCCTATCGGACAGAGGATGTGCAGCAAAAGGATCTGGTTGATCTTAAATATTTGTTCTCTTTTTTGCTCGAACGGGGGATTGCCTGCGTTTCAGTACCTTATTCTTCAAGCGAAAATCTAATTGCTCAAATTGACTTACTAAAAAACGAATACGCCCTGATTTCCAATAACCTCATTCTCTGGGGCTTAAAAAACGTAACCATGGATATCGTTAATGCCGTCAATGTTCCAAACGATTTATTTTCGATGATAATTCTGCAGAACCCAGAAGAAATATCTTTTAGAAATCTTTCTCCAATCAACTCCGCTTGGTTTGCATGCGTATTCTCTAAGAACTCCATGCAAAACTTTTCGGCAGATTCATTCATCTCCCTTTTTGAAATGATAAACAGTGCTAGGAACTCTGAATATACATATCAGAGAAAAATGGGAGGAGTGCTGCAAATCCACGATGATGGAGAAACTATGGTCCCAATCGACTTACTGACTTTAATGCTAAAATGTGTAGAATTTAATGAAGCGATAGACTTCGAAAATAAAAGTAAATCGAATTTTGCCGATTTATTAAATTCAACAAAAAGTGACAAGACCGAAGACAAAGCTTTGAAGAAAAGCGTTGTATCTTTTGAAAATTCTTTTTCTCCAAAAAAGGTATCGGCAGAAGAACAAGAATATGATTGCGAAACAGTCAGGACATACAGAAGCATTCATAAAGATGATCAACTATTGCAGGATCTAACAAACGCACAAATCATTTTAGAATTGGGTAAGGCCTTTGAGCAAAGTGGACAGGAATTCATGTCGGAAATAACCCAACAGGACCCTCAATTCACTGAATTCTACAAACTCTTAAAGGATCAAAATCAAAGTATAATCAAATTACCTTGATTCAGACAAACCTTGTAACTCCAGGAACTGGAGGCGAGGGTACCTCCAAAGACTTTTCCCAGTCATAGTGTGGTGGTGTAAGATCTTCATTTGAATTAAGCGCTTGTTGGTAGGTTATCTTCTGACCCGTGTAGGCGACCATCCTTCCAAGAATTGCAACCATTGAGCTATGAGCAGCTTTTTCACCATCATTAAAGGGCTTTCCTGCACGAATGGATGCAAACAATTCATCATGCTCGGTTTGATACATGTCATTGTTTTCTCCTCGGTATCTCCATGAATCATCACCAGCGATAATGGTGTGACGGTTTTTGGCTGAACAAGTGCCCTTGGTCCCAAAAAGCTCTACCTCGTAACTTCCGACGGTTCCGTTTTGCTGACGTGAGAAATGATACCCCTTTGCACCGTTCTCCCATTCATATACGCAGGCGAAGTGATCGTAAATATTACCGTACTTATCAGGATCATTATAGACTTGTCTGCCCCCTGAACCTTCTGCGTGAAGAGGCAGTTGGTCACCCATAGCCCACTGCATCATATCAATGCAATGAACCGCCTGCTCGACAATAGAATCGCCTGAGAGCCAGAGGTGTGCATTCCAGTTGCGCAATTGAGCCTCCAAGTCGCCCCATCCTTCCTCGCGTTTCTTCTTCCAGACTTCACCACCGTTGTAAGTTGAGTACATTGCATGGACATCACCCAATGCACCATTTAGTATCTTACCAAATACTTCTTGTTTGGGTAAATGATGGCGCCAGCAAAAACCGGACATGAAACCCAGATTTTTCTCTCTAGCCTTTTTGGCAAGTTCGATGACTTTTCTAACACCTGGTGAGTCAACCGCCACAGGTTTCTCAAAGAAACAATGAACTCCTTTATCAACAGCGTATTCCAAATGTTGGGGACGAAAATTTGGAGGCGAGGTCAGGATTACCACATCCACGCCCGAATCAATTACTTTTTTATAAGCGTCAATGCCGGTAAACGTAGTCTCAGGTGTCACCTGATATTTGTCGCGCCCCCGAGCTTTTAGTATTCGGCTGCGCAATTTGATACGGTCCTCAAAAATATCTCCAATCGCGGTAAGAGCCACATTATCATCGGCTGCCATTGCTTGGGCGGCAGCACCACTTCCTCGCCCTCCAATTCCAACTAATCCTACCTTGAGGGTTTTGGAGCTATTTTGGGCATTGGCAATGTGAGGCGAAGCGAGAAGGGTCCCAGCGGAGATCGCAGAACCAGCTTTAACAAATTGTCTTCTAGAATAATTGTTCATTTCCATTGTTTTCAAATCTGAGGGTATTCTGCAAAAAATGGAAGCGTTTAATCTTATTTCTAGAATTTTTTAGGTTAGACCCATCAATCAAATTTCAACCTCAGCACCAGAGAAAAGTGAACCATATCTTGATAGAGCAGATTTAAGATCAAATTCTTAAAACATAAAATTGTCACTTGCCCTCCTCCTTCCTTTTCTTTCGTTTTTCTATCTGCATGGAGAAGTTCCTGAATTGGTTTTCGCATGGTATTGGGATTTCTGATCAGGAGAATTTCCATCATTGATTTGAAATAAATGAATCCACTTTTTGCTTTATGATTTCAGCCGGGAGTGTAAAAACCGTCACTCGATCGACTCTGGCGATATTTATTCCGACACATTCACCCTCTAGGTTAAAGATGGGTCCACCCATTGCCTCTTTGGGTAGGGGGAGGTCATGTTGCAGGATAAGCGGAAAATTATCCTTTCTTTTGGAAACAGGGCCACTCATTTGCATATTGCGATTAAACATATCAAAAGTCACGGATCGATGGCCCAGGGTAATTTTGAATTCCTTATCAACTTCTTTTCTTAAGACCTTAATAACCACGACATCGCCGGGATCCTTTTTTCCAACTATATTGACCACTTGTTCCCTTTTCTTTACTGATCTTCCGTCAATTTTTTGAACGAAGTCGCCAGCCCGCACGCCCGCCTTGTCTGCAGCAGCTTGTGGTACAACTTCCGTGATCAAAATACCGGAGGGACCTTCACTTCCAAGCATTACACCCATGACGCCTCCTTCTCTTCCAATTTTTCGCTGTTTGCCGCTTGTTATGCCGACCCGAATTTCATTTAACTCAGTAAATGCCGACAATACCCACGACACGCCAATCGATGCGTTATCGTCTTTCCAAGTTATTGGTTGAAAATCTTTTCGATCAGAAATCATCTGATACAAGGCCAAATCCAAGTCTTCATTTCTTTTCTTAATTCTTAAATTGAAGCGGTCACCGCTTGATAGTGTTGCCTCCCTTGCTCCCACACAAGAACTGGCCTTGGTAAGTATCAGTCCATCTGGACTGACGATCGTACCCATTGCAATCAACTTGTCATTTCTCGTTAATCGTACGGTTGAATGAAGAGCTTTTTCCTTGGCCAACCCAAATGCATTTTGAGTGTAAATGCCATTAAGCCTGTATTCCTTGGAAAGAATATCACTTGTGTTGTTTGAATCAGCATCCGCACAGACCCAAAACAGGATGATTGAAGACAAAAGAGAGAAAATCTTTTTCATTGTTCCGTATGCTATTTTTCAGACTTTGGCCTAGTGCCCAAACTAGCTTTGACTGACAATTCCGAGCCATTCCTGTCCAAAAGAATTTTGACTTCATCTCCCGGCTTCAAAGAAGAAACAAGAATGATGAATTCTTCACGTGAATTAATTCTTTCATTATTGATTTCCAGTAACAGGTCGTCAGATTGAACACCAGCTTTGTAAGCAGCAGTTTCAGGTATTACCTCCCGAACTATCAACCCTTTTTCAATTTCTTCACAGGCAACACCAAAAAAGCCCCCTCCCTGCATTTTTTCATAGGTAATGACAGGCTTGTTTTTGAAAAATTCCCAATTTGCATGGAAGCAATCAATTGGCACATGGAAATTTTGGTCTGGTAATTGAGAAACCCTGCTGTGTATTGCAATTAAGTTTCCATCAAAATCAAAAAGAGGACCACCGGAATCTCCCCCTAATAGGCGACTGTCAGTTTGCATGGTTTCATCTTTGTTTGCAATGACTCTACCAATACGAACCACGATTCCGCGCTCCTTGTCAAATCCACCGGGGTGTCCCAATCCAAAACACCAGTCCCCAATTTTGGAAGTTCCAGAGTCCGCCATTTTGACAAAAGGCCATTTCCCTTTTTTTGTAATCTTGAGCATTCCGGCATCAGAAATTTCCGAGCCCCCTAAGCTTATTGCAGGCAGACGTTTTCCGTCTGGCAATCTAACGAACATTTTTTTTCCAGTAGAGCCGATAACATGAGCTGCTGTCAGAACAAGCCCTTCTTCCGAAACAATGATTCCACTGCCAGCTCCGTCTGATGCCTCAATTGAAACGAGAGCCTTTTGCGCATCGGGTAAAAGATTTCTTAGTCTGTCTTGAATTGCAATCAGATCATTGATTTTTTCAGGAACTCTTTTATGCCAGCTTTTGTCATCTGAGATGTCTGCATAACCTGCAACCATCGATAGCAAAAAGAATATCAAACGAATCACCATGAGTTTATCTAATTGTGAAAAAACTAATTTCGCAAACATCAATACTGAATACTAAGAATTTAAGTATCGTTTTGTAAAAATTTCCAAAATCGAAGAGCCGTTTTTTTGGATTTTGCAGAAAAAGAAACAGATGCACCAACACCAGCTTGCCTTGTAATAGGGGAGTAGATTGAATTTTCGGTTCCGAGCGAACCAAATCCGATAAGTAAATCCGGCAAATACTCTTTGGCATTACTTTTTCCGATCAGATTTATGGTAGCATTTGCATCTGCAGGAGTCTTGCTGACAATGTCAATCTTCGCGCCTTCTCGTTCGCTAAAATATTTTGCCATGCTTCTGATTTCTTTCTCGTATGCTCTCTCAACAAGGATGGAAATAGTTGGCTTAAGCATACAACGGTCACCATCAACTCCAGTGAAGCCTGCCTCTGCAAGAAAGAATTGCCCCCGACTGGGAGCGGAAAAGTAACGTCCCAGTGAATATGCCACATGAGCCTTTTGAGCCTTTTTATGGATCGAGCAAACGAAGGGGAAATTGGGGGTCTTCAAATCCGTAGCACCAGCAGATTCAAAGGCAAAGGGAATATGTTCGGAGTATATGAGGGCTGCGTTTTCTGAACTCTGCAGATCAAATTCATTGCAAATAAGCACATCTGGCAAGGTAGCATTTAGCCCATGAAACAAAGTCTTAATTTGATCTGTTTCCAAAAATTCAATCGAGACGCGGTAGGGGCATTCTTTCATAAATGAAGCCAAGATTTTTTGGGCAGGAGCCAACAATCTTTTGTCGCATATGACGGAAATTTCTGTTTCAGATTCCAATTCCTGACTTTTGGGAAATTGTTGCCAAACTACAAACATTGCGGCGAGAACGAACATAGACAATAAAGACAAGGTCACCCCGGTATATTTGGGCGTCTTGAAGATCTTGTTAAAATCCTGATTCATCTTGATTTAGCAATAAGAGGTGAAACCGCCTCAAGACAAAACTTTAAATTATTGAATTACGACTTCATTTCTAAAATCCCAAAAAAGTGAAGTGGAGGAGTTTTCAAAATGATAGAGCCAACTGCCAGTGGAATAGCGGTGAAAGTAAGGATACAAATCTTTGGACGTGTAGAGCCATCCTAGCTCATTATCAAAAAACCAAAAAGAGTCATCTGCTGCCGGATAAGCATAAAGCCATCCAAGGTGAGAATGAAAAATCCAATTTTCAATGGAAGAGATAAAAAAACTACCGACCCATGCTTTGTACCAATTGTTACCTAGATCAGATATATCCGAAAAATGAGAGGTTAAATCTGAATCGGTTACAACGATCTCTAAAGAGAAGGGCGGTGTGGAAGAGCCGTTTTGATTGGTTCCTCGGTAGCCGGTAATTTTAATCGAGTAGTTTCCCGCTTCTGAAATAGTTCCAACGATGGAGTTGCTTCCGTTGTAGGTGAGTCCGTCCGGCAAACCAGAAATGTTGAAACTGCCTGCGGCATATCTTGATGTGTAAAACTGAAAGTTTATATTTTGTCCCTTTTGAATACTGATCGAATTGCCTTGTGGAGATTTTACTTCAGTGGTTGCACCAGACAGTGCGTGGGTTGTTAAAACTCCTGCAGTCGCAGGCACCCATGCCTGAATTGATTTTATGACTCCAGGTACCGGTTGGAGGAGAATCCCTGATAATTTGATGATTTTGGGGGCAATGCTTCTGGATTCAATCAGCAAACTGATTGATAGAATGATCCTAAGCTTTTTAATGCTTAATTGCATCCGCACCCACCACCGCCGACCCCGCGACCTCCTCTGGAACCTTCTCTGGAAAAGTAGGCATGATCATTCATCTTATTTGAAAGGGGATCCCGATCTGCCTTCATAACCAAGTCAGCGAGGTGATACCTTTCCATAGGGCTAACTGTAATTTTGGGAGTGCATCCGGATGCAAGACACCAAAAAAGTAATAATATATTAACGTATACCTTCATTGCATAGATATGTATGAAATTTATTGCTTAATAAGGGAGAATCAAATGATTGGATACAACCTTCGAGATCCCATGCCGAATTGATCACTCGTAGGGCATGTTGTCCACCCAACATAAGGCAAGCAGTTGATACAATTCCGGACTTTAGACAACTGGAGCTGATTAAAGATGCACTAAGTTCAGAATGAATGGTGGGGTATCCAGTGCGATGATCAATGGTATGACCATATCTCCTACCATTAAGGTCAAAGAATTTTCGGTAGTTCCCTGACGTCGCCAAGCCTCTGTTTGTCAAATTTACAATAAAAGCAGGATTCTGATTACCGTCAGGCATTTCAATTCCCACTTTCCATGAACATTCTTCATCGGCATACCCAGCAGCAAAAATGTCACCCCCGAAATCCACCAGAAAGTTCTCACAAGAAAGATCCATAAGCAATGAAGAGACCTGATCTGCTGCGTATTCCTTGCCAAAACCTCCAAAGTCAAGCCCCATTCCTTCCATTGGCAAATAAATTTCATCTTCAGAGATTTGAACCAATTGCCAATTAACCAAAGCTTTGGCCCTTTTGATCTCTATGTCTTTGGGTACTTGGTTCTGGTCCTTGGCTTTCTGCCATAATAGCGCCAATGGGAGGCATGATGGATCAATTGTCTGATTGCTCTGAAAAAAGGCGAAAGAGGCTGCTTTTAATACATGATTATCATTTGATGACAATTGTACTGGTTTTGTGCCGGCTGATGCGTTTACCGTTGATATCCAGCTATCGGGCAAATAACGCGAATATCGCTTTTCAAAAGAGGATACCCAACATACAATTTCCTCAAATACAAGTTTGTGATTTATGGAATCGCAAAGAGGAAATTTCACTTTACACAAAGTGCCAAAAGCCTGAAAGGACAGAACCTTCAATTCTCTTTCTGAATAAATTGTATAAACCTTTTCGGTGTCCTTTTTTAATATTCCCATTGCAGTCCGATAGTGAAGATATTTGCATTAGGATACACTTCATTCTCCGTTTCATTGTCTCTTCCTCCAGTCAGATACCTATCATAGCCGGCGTCTACAATTAGATTTTCTCTGATTAAGTATGAGCCTTTAAGGCCAATGGAGTGTGAATCAAAAGAGGATAGGCGGTAATCTGCCGAATAGTACGGACCAACAGAAGCATTTGGCGAATCCATGTATGCTTCGTATTTGAGAATATTAGGGCTGTAAAACGATGTCTTTTCTTGTTTGTAGAACCGATAGCGTGGTGAAATTACCCATTTGTCGCCAAATCTTCGATTTGCCTCGATTTCAAAAGTATGACCGCTCAAATCGTAATCATCCTCAAAATAGCGGTAAGCGAGATGAGTTCCGAGATTAAGATTTTGAATGTAACGTGAAATCTCGGCATAAAAAACGGAGATCTTCCTTTCGTCCGGTCGATTTTCTTCAAAAAGAAAAACTTCGTCTGGCAGGAAAAGGTATCTTTGGTTCGCGGGTACAACCTTATAGGGATCGCTTAAGTATCCGCTGGGCCAAGAGTAAGTGAAGTTAACTGATATACTGGTGAATTTGTCTAGAATACGAGTCAAGCCCAGAGAGAAGGATGGGGTTTTCTTATTCACAAAATTACCCATGAAATTCTTAACGGAATCATCTTGAAGGGATAGACCTGAAGTTAAGATTAGAGTTTCAGCGGCTAACTTGTAAGAATATTCTAGGGCATAGCTGTGTGACAGGTAATCGGGTTCGTCGCTAATTCCGTATTCGAATGATAGGTTGTGAGCAGGTGTGTTCTTTTGAAGCGTGAAAAGTCCAGCCTTTCTTATTTCCTCGGAAACCGTATGTAGCCATTCGTCTTTATAAGTTGCGGATGATGGAGGGAGCCCATATGGAGTCGCTCCTGACCAAGCGTCGACAGTTCCGAGAAATTCAATGGACCAATCATGCTCAAGAGATATCTCACTTTCAGCATACCAAGATCTAACTTCTATGCGGTCATTGTCTTCAATCCATTCCCGATATTTCCCTCGCAAAAAATTCTGGCCCCAGGAAGAAATTTCCAAGAGTCGAATCAGAAGCAAGCATAGGGAAAAAGAGAAAAACCTCACATTTAAAGGTTTCACTCTTCGGACCGTCGGGTCAAGAACAGCTTTGCAAAATTTTCTCTGAAACCCCTTTCAGCAAAGTTTTTAACGCATTATGATTCAAATAGTTTCCTGTCTCGTCAGAACGAATCCATTTTCTTTTACGCCAATCGGATTCGGGCCATACGGAAAATTCATTTTTAACTTCCATGGGAAAAAATGCGATTTTCTTTCCGTTCACCTTGGCTGAGATTTTTCTATCCACAATTGTACCAATAATTCCTGCTTCTTCGAACGCTTCCTGTCTGGCAGTCTCCTTTGGGCCTAACTTTTTCATTAGGTTTCCCTTTGGGAGTCCCCACCTACCACTCTTGGTAGATACTATTAAAAATTCAAGGTCCCCCTCAACTATTTCACGATAAGGTACTACTCCCCATTTGTTTACGATATTTTCCATAACCACACTAATAATATATTTACCCTTATTAACATTTGTTAACAAGTCTAAAAATTACCTTTTTGCGATGCTACACGAGCCTTGATTCATTAACTTCAAAAAAGTAGAAGATATAAATGGAATCTGATACCAATAGTCCCAGCGATAAAGGAATTCACTTTTTAGATGTAAAGAGTTTGAAGAAGTTCTTTTATTCAGCGGCAGATCCAATGTTGCCAGTGGTGAATGTGAAAAGTTTTACACTTGATTCAAATCACCAATTGGCAATCTATGGGAAAAGTGGAAGTGGTAAAAGTACCTTTCTAAATCTAATTGCTGGAATTTTGAGGGCAGATTCAGGAAGTATTAAATTGGAAAATACGGATATCACGACACTTTCAGAAACGGATCGAGACCGTACAAGAGCTCATAATACTGGATATGTCTTTCAGTCGTTTCATCTTCTTCAGGGTTGTACCGCTTTGGAAAATGTTATGGTGGCAATGGCTGTTAATGGATTGGCTAATGAAAAGAAAGCGAGAGAATTGTTATCGATGGTTGATATGTCTGAAAGGGAGAATTATTTACCCTTACAATTATCGACAGGGCAACAGCAGCGTGTTTGTATTGCACGTGCTCTTGCCAACAACCCAAAACTGATCCTAGCAGATGAGCCAACGGGAAGCTTGGATCCCGAAAATGCCTTTCGCTGCATTGAATTACTCAAAACCTTGTGTAGGGAAAATGGCAGTTCACTTCTCGTAGTGAGTCATGACCCCAATGTTATTGAATGCTTTGACTCGTCGATTAACTGGGATGAGATAAACGAAGTCGATGGAGGTAGTAATGAATCTTAATTCCAAATTAGGGCTTATTTTCTTTTTGGCCCTGAAGGGATTTAGGCAGCACATGTTTGGATCCTTGGTAGCCGCCTTTTCAATTGCTTTGGCTGGGGGACTACTCCTGGGAACTTTAAAGATTCAAAAGCAGACAAAAGCTTCTTTCAATAACGCAAGCGGTGGATTTGATGCAGTATTGGGTGCGAGGGGCTCCAAGCTCCAACTTGTGCTCAATGCATTGTTCCACCTTGATTCTTCTCCAGGAAACCTTTCATGGGAACAATATGAGCTTATCAAAAACACACCCGGTGTGAAAGAAGCTTATCCGATTGCAGTCGGAGATAATTATCTTGGGTACAGACTTGTGGGGACTCACCCGCAATTGTTTTACAGACACGAGTGGAAGAAGGGAGAAAAATATAAATTACAAAGCGGTCGGGTTTTTTCCGAAATGGCTAAAGAGGCATTGGTCGGATCTTTTGTGGCGGAACGACTGAAACTTAAGATCGGTGACCGATTCCAGCCTTATCACGGGTTGAATTTCAAAGAAGATGCCCAACACCAAGATGTTTATGTAGTGGTTGGTCTGCTGGAAGCCACTGGAACCCCAAGTGACAAAGTAATCTGGGTTCCGATCAAGGGCATACAACTCATGGAAGGGCATGACGCAGAAATGGCAAAGTCCGTGAGTGCGGTACTTCTGTCATTGAGAGGGGCTACAGGATTTAACTTGGAGATAAAATACAACAGACAGGGAAATCAGGCAACATTTGCTTGGCCGGTTGCTGCGACTTTGGCTTCGTTTTTTGAAAAAATGAATTGGTTTAGGAGGGTTTTGGAAGTGATTTCATATGTTATTGCAGTTGTTGGTATTTTGATGGTTTCCTCAACGATGCGATCATCAATCAATGAGCGAAAAAGAGATTTTGCCATCCTTCGTAGCCTTGGTTCTAGCCGAATGGTGGTCACGGGAGTAATTCTTGGCCATACCTTCATCATTTCTTTGCTGGGTGCAGTTTCTTCAATTGTTATCATGCAAGGTATTTGGTGGGTAACGGAAAGTCTCATTGTTGAGGAAACCGGCGTTTTGCTTGGAAGCGTGGGTCTTGGACTTCAAGATTTCGGGGTCTTGGCTGGGGTTGTTGTGACTGGACTTTTGGGTGGTCTTTGGTCGGCAGCTTATGTTTACCGCTCTGATCTTGCCCGTAATCTTCAGCCAACGGCCTAAAATATTCTTGCGGCAATAAACATGCTTGCTCTCATCAATTGTTAGCCCCTAAGAATTTTTAGATGTGCAAAGATAAGCATCGGAAAGTAATGATATGGAGGGTGGCTTTCCTGCTTTGGTTTTTTGGCTGTAGCGAAGAGACTAAAACTTCTTATGATAATAAGGCGGATGGTATTGTAGGTGATCCAATAGTTGAAATTTCTGAAAGCCTTGTGATTGAAGAGAATCAAAGTGAAGATGGAGAACCTGTTGCACAAGTTCTGGAAGGCAATCAATCCATCATTGCCGAGGAAGTGTTGGAGGAGGGGTTGGTTGTTAAAGGCAAGTCAATACCCAGCGATGAAAACCAGTCACAAGAAGATGTGGAGACAAATCTTCCGCCGCTCGAAGAGGGGAGTGAATACAAACCATTGGCTTTTCGTGATATGATGAATTTTGAATATTTGGTGGAATGGGAAAAGGATGGTAAGGATTTTGATTTCTCGTCCTATGCACAACGAGTACCCAAAAGACTCAGAGATAAAACGGGAAATAAGGTAGCAATTGAAGGTTTCATGATTCCTACGATTGTTGACGAAAACAATGAGGTTAAAGAATTTCTTCTTTTACCGGACCAAATGAGTTGTTGCTTTGGTCAGACGCCTGAAGCCAATGGATGGGTGGTGGTAAATGCATCCAATGGAGTTGAGGTGATGATGGATAGGATTATCCGCGTTACCGGAGAATTAACCGTAGAAGAAAGGTGGGATGAGGAATTTTTTGTTGGCCTCTACCACATGA
Organism: Opitutia bacterium; assembly: GCA_002692535.1. Taxonomy (GTDB): domain Bacteria; phylum Verrucomicrobiota; class Verrucomicrobiia; order Opitutales; family Seribacteraceae; genus Seribacter. Next base: position 46,527 of record NZKO01000002.1, on the reverse strand, counting down.
CTTGTGACGAGATTACGGGTCCAGCTTTGTAGAACTTCTTGCCTAATCCCAGTATCGAGAAAATAATTACTACTCCTTCTTGTCGGAATCTGATCCGGAAGAGGATTTCTGGGATTTTCCCATACTCAATTTTACCATATGATCGGGATCACTGACTGATCCGTTGTTTGATGATGAACCTTTTTTAATTTTGTCCACATGATCCATGCCGTCGATTACCTGCCCCCAGACCGTGTATTGACCATCCAAGAATGAAGCTTCTTCAAAGCAGATAAAAAACTGGCTATTTGCACTGTTTGGGCTGGAAGATCTTGCCATGGAGCAAGTGCCGCGAATGTGCTTCTTTTTATTGAATTCGGCTTTCAAATCAGGCAAATCCGATCCACCCGTCCCCACTCGTCCCGAATTGAAATCTTTCTTGTTTCCAAATTCCACATCCCCAGTCTGAGCCATAAAGCCATCAATAACTCTGTGGAAAACTACCCCATCATACTTTCCTTCTTTTACAAGTGTCTTGATTCTCTCAACGTGCTTAGGGGCAACATCAGGATAAAGTTCGATAACCACATTACCATCTTTTAGCTCGATCGTGAGGGTGTTTTCTGGGTTGGTTGGTTTAGCTTCAGTCATGACAAAGGGAAGCACGAGCAGAAGGAATGCAAAATACTTCTTCATTATAAGGTATTAAAATTAAGGTTAATGTGATGTAGTAAAACGAAGGTATCTACAAGCGTCGAGTTGAAAGGCACGAAACCTTGTTCCTGGTAAGCTTTTATCTTATCAGTTAAATCAGTTGAGTTAAGGGTTGTCCCTTATCGGATAGGGTGAATGGTCTGCGAGTGGGGGAATAGATAATTTCATCCAGAGGAAGACCTAGGGCATATGCAATGGTGGCATTAAAATCGGGTATTTCCACTTTGTTTTCAATTACTTCCCGCCCTTCTTCATCTGTTGCACCCCATACCTGCCCTCCACGAATGCCTCCACCAGCGAGCATACAAGAAAATGCCTTCGGGTAATGGTCACGGCCATCGTTGACATTTATGTTTGGAGTTCTTCCAAATTCGGTGGCAAGAACCACTAAGGTTTCTTCCAATAAGCCACGTTTTGAGAGGTCATCCAATAGTGCGGATAGAGCCTGATCCAAAATGGAGCACCTTTCGGGTACTCTAGAAAAGTTGTTTTGATGAGTATCCCATCCGCCCAGCTGCACCTCCACAAAGCGGACTTGCCGTTCGACGAGTCTTCTGGCAAGAAGTACACCTTGCCCGAAATTATCTGAACCATAGGATTCTCTGATTGACTCGGATTCCTCATTTAAATCAAAGGCTTTGAGGTCCTTACTTTTCATTAGGCGAACAGCATCATCATACATGTCTCTGTATGCGTTTATCTTTTCCAAATTATATTTTTGAGTGAAAGATCGGTCCAATTTTTGTGAGAGGTCGAGTCCCGCCTCGAACTTCTCTTCGGTCATACCCCATAGTCTTTTGATGTTTTTAAGTCCCTCATCTGGGTTCCCAACTGCAAGAGGTTGGTGGGATGTGGAAAGAAAGCCAGAAAGAGGATGCCTACTTCCACCGCCTACTACGACGGCACCCGGAAGGGTGGGATTAAAGCGACCATCAAGACGAGTCATCCATGCTCCCATGCTTGGATGTACAATAGTGGCTCTTTGGGCATAGCTGGTATGCATAAAGTAATTACCCTGCTGGTGAGCACCTTTGGTTGAAGTCATTCCCCTTATCACTGCTACCTTGTTGGCATGGTTAGCCAGTAAAGGCAGGTTTTCGGCCAATTGAACACCATCGGCATTCGTTTTAATTGTTTGAGTCGGCCCGCCGGTTTCAGCACCTGACTTGGGATCGAATGTGTCCAAGTGGGTCATTCCTCCCGACATGTACAGGTAGATTACATTCTTAGCCTTAGGAGCATGATTAAGTGGTCGATTTAGTCCAAGGCCAGCCCCACTGAGGGAGCTATGCGAGGCCCAAGGCAGTATGCTTACTCCAAGGAAACTTTTTGCAGCTAGGGAAACAAATCTTCTACGATTCAGTTCATCAGAAAAAAGGGAAGAATTTATGTTCATGATAATTAAATTTTACGATTTACTGTACGAAAGAAAACTGACGGGTATTTATCAAAGACCAAGCGATCCCGAAATATTCGCGGTTACGATTAAAGTTAGCCAATGCGATCTTTTTTTCGATTTGTTTTTTCCAAGCCTTCTTTTTCTCTTTGGATAAATGATCGGGAATTTTCTGATCATTGATGAGAGGACCGGTGGCTGCTGGTGAAAGTTCTGCCATACACATTTCCATCTCTTCAGGCGTAGGCACACGGTTGAGAATTGAGAGGAATAAAACCTCAATTTTTTCCTGCGGCTCAATTTCTTCAGAAAGCTTTTTCATGAGTGGAGATTCTTTATTAAACAATGCTCCGTAGAATGTGCCGTTTAAAAGAGTGAGTGCTTGAGTCACGGAAGCGTGCTTGTTTGCATTGTCTGCAATTTCACGATCTGACTGACCAAATTCCTGAAGGAAATGACCAGGCTGTGCGGGGGCTTGCAATTCCGATGCTCTGTATGCCTGACTGCTGAAGCCTTTCCACCGATCATTTTTACCATAGATGTTTCCGCTATTTCCATAGAGAGACTTAACTTCAAAGTCAGGACCCATAATCAATTTGGCAAAAACAGTACGCTGTTGATTCCTGGCTTGCCCATACTCTCTTCTAAGACGGGAGACTGCTTCTCTGTCATCTGCCTCTTGAGCCTCACGAAGTCGCTCCTGAATGTTTTCCATTTTATCATTGATCTCTTTGCTTGCCTTAGCTCCCTTTTTAGCAAGCTTGGTAAGCTTTTCTCCGTTGAGAGATTCAATTTCTTCCTGGTATTGCTTAAAGCTTGCCAGTCTTTGATCGATGACTCTTGCATTCTGTTTTCTTTCATCCGATTCGGGAATGGATAAGGCAACAAGAGAGTCCCATATTTGCTCCGCGGACATTCTTTCGAGGATGGGTGCTTCGAAGTAATAGGGGGTTTCAATATTTGGAACATAGTCCGGAGTGGCATGTTCGAATGCCTTTACTTGAAATAATATTCTTTGAAATTCCTTCAGATCAAAATCCACACGAGCCATGAGATTTTCCAAGTGATTCAAGAGTTCGGGGATGGATGCAACCGTATCATCCCTCCAATCATCGACTGGCTCTACCAACCCGCGTCCAAAAACTTTTTTCCACATGCGGTTTGCAATCACTTTGGTAAACCGTGGATTCTCAATGTTGGTTAACCATTCACCGTANGCATGTACTTTGGACTGACCTTCTTTTTCTGAAATAGGATTATCGAAGATAGGGGACGGAGAGACCAATGACCTGGGCTTTCCATCATCGTACTGATAGTCGTGAGGCAGACTAAGTTTGCGATTCGTATGAGTCGCTCCGTACCTGAGAGGACGGATCATTTCCTGGATGGACCTTCGCAAAGCCTGTGCTTCCCTAGATTGTGCTTTCCTTTGTTTTTCTTTTTTGGAAAGCCCTTTGGTTTGGCTTTCAAAGTGTTTCCTGATTTTGCTTTGAATGTCTCCTCCTTTGGAAGAGTGGATGCCATAGGTATACGATGCCATCTGGTAGTATTCCATTTGAGTCCAGCGGTCAAAGGGATGGTTGTGGCACTGAGCGCAGACCATCTGAGTGCCTAGAAAAATTTGAGTTGTATTTGACATGTTGTCCAGAGGCATGCCCGCATCTCGAAGATAGTAACCAACGGCACCATTTTCCCATGGATAACCTTCTGCCGTTATCAAATTGTAGGCCATCTCATCAAAAGGAACATTCTTTTCTATTTGTTCTTTGATCCAATGAACATANAGTTGNCCTGCACCTATTTGGTTTCCTCCACGCATTCGGGTTTGAAGCCTAAGCAAATCAGCCCACCAATTGAACATTTGGCTATCAAAAGCAGATGACTCAACCAGTTGATCAATTAGCTGGTTTTTTTTGCTTTTGGATGAATTGGCAAGGTAAGAAGATAATTCCTCGTGCGTAGGTATACGACCTGCAGCTTTCAGATATAGTCTTCTTGCAAATAGACTATCATCCAATTTTGCTGGTACCTTTACATCATGCTTCTTGTATGTTGATCCTAAGATCTTATTGATCGCAGCAACTTCTGAATCAGTTTCCTTTTTGGAAAGTTTATTTCCAGCAACAAAAACTAAGGGAAAGAAGATGATGGTCAAGACCGCGAAAAATTTCATAATGCTACATANTATTGGCAAAGGGCTAAAGTTACAGAAAAATATTAAGATACTACTTAATTTTTATTCGATGGTCTCCACAGTAAAATAACCNTAAAAAACAATGGAGCAGGAAAGAATAATGTTTCGGCCTGCACCGTTCAAACCGGATCCATGTACCCGATAATCAAGATCACCGATATTTTCCAAAGCAAGTGATATTGAGCTGCTGTCTGAAATATCGTAATTGCCGTAAANATTGGTTAGAAAGTAACTGGGTGTGCCATTGCTGGGTATTCGAGTAAGATCTGTTTCATCCTTGAGCGAAAGATGGTCCGCTTTGCCAACCGCCAGAAAAGATAAAGCAGATGACCAGTTTGAGCCCACGGGTTTGTAAAATGTGGTGAACTTTGCCTGTATCGGCATAAGACGTGTGGTTGCCCGGTTCACTGGAGAATAATTACGCCCATTTATGGCGATTGTTCCAGTAGCATTATTATCCAGCATTTGCTCAACTTCTCCATCCATCCATGAAAAAGAAAGTTCCGATTTCCAAGATGGCGCCCACTGATAACCAAACTCCATTTCTATACCCTGAAGAAATCCATCACCGTTTGATTTCAAAACATCCGATTNACCGGATTCGATTGGGGATCGAACAATCATATCTTTTATCAAAGTGTAGNAATAAGACATTTGCCATTCCCANAAACCTGNATTTCCTCTGGTGCCCAATTCAGCCTGCAGAAATTTTTCGGGGTCTAGTTTGGTATTGGGTCTTTCCACGGCACTTGTCTCATCAGTAGAGGTTAGATCATAGAGACTCGGCGGTCTGAATCCTTGGGACAAGCCACTAAAAATAAAAAGATCCTTACTAACCTGTTTGGTTACCCTCAAGCTACCAATAATTTCTTCATATCTTTTTTCTTCCGGAGCAAACATGGTAGAGGCGTCACTGTTGTTTTCGTAGAATTCTCTTAAATTTGCTTTCGTCGCCGAATAACGAATTCCCGGCTCTATTGACCACCCAGAATCGAGTTGGTGTTCGTATTGAAAATAAGTGGAAAAACGATCATAGCTTGCATCAGCAGCAAGTGGACCTTGTGCAAGATTGGCAGTGCGATTGCCGTTAGCATCAAATTTGTATCCTCCTGAAACCAGTTTTTCATGATGCCATTCGGATCCAAAAGCAAGACTGCCATTTAGGAAATCCTCTTTTACAAATCTTGCTGTGAGACCAAAATCATCCAACTCAAAGGTTTGAAGATCACCTTCCGTTGCCAAACCGGTGTTATTTCCTTTCATCCGGTTTCTTTCCTGATCGTGGGAGTGAAAACTAATTGTCAATTGCCCTGAATTTGCTATACCCTCGGTCTCTTTCCAGTCGATTCTTCCGTAGTAAAGGTTCCTTTCTTGATCGAGCCGGCGCCAGATTTCTTTGCCAAGGGACAAGTCTTCCCAAGTTAAGCCATCAATCGTTTTATGGGTTCTGGGAACATCATCCATGAAATTTTTCTGAATGCCGATAATCAAGTTTGCATTATCGGAAAGCTTTCGAGACAACCTTGCTTTGGAACCTATTACATCATAGCCGGTATTTTTTTGTCTCCCAACTTTTTTACCTCCATCAAGATCGCCAAAAGAACGCTCCATATGTGAGATTTCGGAAAACCATTTTGGAGAGGAAACTTCGGCCGAAAATCCTGCACTTAATGAATGTTCTGCTGAAGAAACCCGTCCAAGTACTTTGAATGATCTATTATTTCTTTGATTAGAATAATAAGGTTCTTTGGAGAGCGAATTAACGATGCCCCCCACTGCGTCGGCCCCGAACAAAACTCCCTGGGTACCGCGCAACGCTTCTAAACGATCCGAACCAAAAATCTCGACTGTACTCCAGTATTGGTTCGGCCCTGAACGCATTGCCGAATGATTCAAGCGAATGCCGTCGACAAGCAATACGTTATGGTACCCAGTTAATCCCCGAATGTAGGGTGAAGATTGGCCCAGTGCAGTTTTTTGAACCATGATTGAAGGAATTCCGGACAAAACTTCGGGCAGAGATCTGGCAGCCCGATCAATGGTGTCAGTTTCCAAACTGGTTATAGACCAAGCTGTTGTACTCAAAGGCTCAAGGAAACCACCTTTTGCCGTAACAACCATGGGAGTGAGTTCGTCAATCGCCGCTTTTTCAGTATTGGAAAAGCCAGTACTTGGAAAGTTCGTAGTGAAGAGGATAAAAAAGAAAGAAGTATGGAAACATAAAGAATTCACATTTCAAAAATCTTATAAAAACAGATCATGATTTCCTTTCAATATAGGAATAAGGAAATTCTTTATTTAGCATTTGCCAGGCTGCAATCTTTCATCAGATGCAAGTTTTGCGAAAACTAGGCAACTAAGGATGATGAATGAAGCGGAGGTCCAAGAAACTTTTGCCGGGCCGAGATTCGTAAGAATCCAGTAGCCGAGAAAAGGAGCGGGGATCCCCCTTACTCCAGTAAAGAAAGAATGAACGCTCATGTAGCTTGACTCCGCTCCCTTTGGGGCAACTTTTGTTACCCAAAGAGTCCAAGCCATTGTGCCACCACCTGTAGCCGTTCCAATCAAGCCTGATGCAAAACTAAGCAACATTAAGTCTTTTGTTTGGAAGTAAAGGAAAAGACCCAAAAGAAAAAATAGATTAATGGAAATTCTGACGAGAGCTAAGTTAAATTTATCAAAAGCCCAACCCCATAAAGGTGTACTGCCAACACGACAAATAAGTGGTATTACCATTGTGATGCATAGCACCATGGTATTACTAAGGTCGAGGCCGTGTTCAGGGTTGGCTAGATATTCGACTCGCAATGGAATTGTGACTAAATAACCAATTCCCACAAGCATCCATCCAGTTAACATCCAAAAGAAAAGCCGGTCCTTGATCGCATAGACGAGATCTTTGGACAAACCTCTGGATTCTGACTTCAGGGGTTTGGATGGTATTTTAAGATGAAAGTAAGCGGTTCCTAGGCAAAACACAGAGGTAACTAAGGCCCCGATTCTGAAATGGCTTAGGTCCTTATCCAGAATAAAGCCGACGAGAAGAGCTGTCACACTGCCAACCACAGCTGAGAGCATTAGGTTGCCAGAAATTTTTCGTCCTCTTTCATTTGAGCTGTAGTTATTAGAATAAATATGAACCATCAAGGATGGTACTTGAGCGGCAATTATACATCCCAATAAAACACAACCAACATAAAACCATGCATTAGTTGCGGCAGCGGATGCCAAGATGCTGAGTGCCACAAAAAGCACTAGAATTGCACAGAGAACACTTACTGGCAGCTTACTCCTTCCAATCAAAAGTAGAAACAGTGGGGTGATTAGAAATCCAATGAAACTGCCTCCAGCCAACAATGACTTTGCGGTATCAGATGCCCCAAAATATCGGATGGCTACAAGAAGACATGCAGAGGCAAAACTTGCCTCTACGATACCATTACAAGTATTTCGCCAGAGATCGAATTTCTGAGTACTTGAGGCGACACTATTTTGGTGAGTTTTGCTTTCGCCACTCATTTCTGCTGTGTTCGGCCCCTGCAAATGTCTAACAATTCATTGGTAATCTTTTAAGTTAAGAAACAAAGTTATCTGAACTTCAACACTTTTTGATTACCATGCGTATTGCCAACCAAGCGTCCAAACAGAATCGAGCTCCAGTTGGACTCCATTCACTTTTTGGTCGATCGGAGTTTCCCACTCGGCTGCTATACGATGACCAGAAAGACCACCGTTTTGAAAATAGTAATTCAAACCGAGACCAAAGGTGGTGATATCGCGTCCTTGGGAGGCAGTCTGAAAACTAGGAGATGGCATCATCATGTTCCTGGCATCTAATCTTGAGTCACTTCCGACCGCATCACNCTGACTTGAGTAATCAAATTTCGCTGATGCACTCAAANAGTCGGTAATTTTAAGCGCTCCCCAAATAGCAGCCTCAAACTTGTTGCCTAGTGTATAATCCTGATCATTGTCTCCTATTCGAAGAATTCCTCCAAGTTGTGCACCGTAGGAATAATTTTCGGTCTGTCCAAGGTAAGTGATTGCTGGGTGCAAATCATAAGTACCCGAGCCAAGTTGCATTCCGTAACCAAGTACTCTCGACATTTGATCTTTTTCATCAATTGAACCAGTTGGGAGACTGAGCCCCATCTTCAAATGAACTCTTCTTCCGTCATCCCATTGCGCAAGGTCATAGAGCCCAGCTAATTTTAGGTCACCAAGTCCAGAACTTTTTGCGTTCATTTCCATGGGCATTCTCATGGCACCCATTGCCATTATCATGTCCATATCATTATCCAAATAATTGAGCATTCCCATCAATGTCCACTTCTCCGATATGGCATACATAGTTCCAAACATATGCATATCCATTTTCATGTCTTTGGGGGCCATGTCATAATCTCCTNGNATCATCATCGTGCCGAGCTGTGAATCTGAAGAAACTTTAGAGGATCCATTTAGCAATCCTTCCATACTCATTGACATGTAGCGGTAAGAAACCATCCATTCGCCCATTTTGTGCATATGATCTCCCATCACTGATATAGGTGCATGACCATCAGGACGGGCCGCAGTCCATGGTCCTTCGTGGGCGGATGAAAGAGAAAAGAGAAGAGTTGAAATAAGTAAGATTGCAGCAAAAAGTTTCATTGTAATAAAAGGGGTTTCGAAGAATTTCTCTTCGAGTGGAAATTTTTCCAAACCAAGTTTGGTTGGTTAAATGAAGGCTTTTCTTACGCTCGCGGAGGCGGTGATTCCACAAAATCGATTCTTGAAACAACTTGTTCCAGGGGAAAATGATTTTTTCCGATAAACTGAGTCTTTGGAATTATAATCTTGAGACCGGGGTCGTGTACGAGTTTGGTTTCAAGGGAAAATGAACTGAGCTGGCTAATGGCTTCCTTTGAGTCAGAACCAATCTCATCTACCAGTTCGCAACCTGAGCATCGGTGTAATCCATCCAATGCCCATTCTGCAGACAGTGCAATTGATTGTGTCTCTTCATAGAATTCATCAAACATATTTGCCCATATGCCAACTTGGAGTAGACCAAGTGGAATACTGGTTGTCGAAAAAATTACCAGCAGAGCAATTCTTGACAAAAGTCGTTTATGAACTGTTTCAGACATTTGTTGTATTTAAAGGAAAACGCGTTCGATNGTCCAATAAATTCCCATCAACGCAATCAANGCAGATCCGGGTACCACTACCAGTTTTCGATATTGTGCCTCATCCTTGAGCCGGAATGTGAGCACAAAGACGATTGCAATTACCGCTAACTGTCCGAATTCAACGCCAATATTGAAGCCAAGCAGGCCAATCACTAGGGATGCCGGATCCAGTTCAAAGGCTGATAGGGCACCGGCAAAACCAAGTCCATGAATTAAGCCAAAGAAAAAGACAACGAACAGTCTCGAATGTCGATAGTTGGGGAAGAAGATATTTTCAAGTGCAACCACAGCAATACTCGCAGCAATAATTGGTTCAACCACATGGGATGGTGCGGATATTAACTCCAAGGTCGCAAGCCCTAAGGTTATGGTGTGAGCAACAGTGAATACGGAGACTTGGTAAAGGATCGGCTTCCATTTTCTGGATAGGAAAAAGAGACCAAGCACGAATAGGATGTGATCGAGTCCGAGAGGAAGAACGTGAACAAAACCCTGCCTGGCAAATGAGTAAAAAGTGCTTCTTGCGTCTTCTCTTCGCTTTTCCGCACTTTTTTCAGCCATTGTTTTTGGCACTGAATCAAGACTGCCCTTTTTCTGATCCTTAGAAATCGCTTGTTGGTCTTCAAGTGGAAAAATCGGCTTTCCGTCAATGAAGGAAAGATCAAATTTAAAACTCTCCTCTTCAGGAAACAGAACATTCACCCGTCGTTGTGCTTTTCCGTTTATTCGATTGGTGAAAATTAAATCATAAGGGGCGTCTTCTTTGGCACGAATCTGATAAAAGCTGACATTGGAGTCCAGAAAGGTGTTGTGGCGACCCTCTATTACCACGATGTTTTCTTCGCTGACGTCGCCTCCATCCTTTTTGGCAAAATTTAAATCAAATCTAGGAAGAAACCACGAAGATTCTCCAAATCGTAGATCGAATGCATCACTTATCATTTCTTCAGCCTTGAGAAGCAATTCCGATTTGTTGGAGTCAGTAAGGTCTTTGAAGGTTTTTTCGGTGATAAAAGGAATGGACTCTGGATCTTCGGCAAAACTGCGTGGATCTATTTCCACCACTATCGATGCATTACCATTAGAAAAGAAATTCCCAATTATGGGAATATCAGGAATTGGATGNGCAAGTGCAGTTATNTGTAGAATGCAAAACAGGGCGAATGGCTGTAATATTTTCAAAATGGGTTGTTTTAGAAGTAACTTACCTGAAAAATCTTTCATCAAAATGAAGAATATTCTTGAGAATGCGTAGATTGACTATTGATTAGTTCTGATCATTACAAACCCTAATTCTAATTAACTATGAAAATTATCAGCACAGCCATTATATCGCTACTATTTGCAGGTTCCGTTTTTGCAGGTTGTCCATCCAAGACAATCAAGGGCAAAGTTGTAAGCTTTGACGAGGAATCCAAAACTTTGACCGTTGCTCAAGGTAAAAAGGAAAAGAAGGTTCAAGTAGGTAGCAAAACCAAAATGGAAGGATTCGAATGCCCAACAAAACTTGAGGCAGGAGCCCGCGTTTCCATCGATGGATGCAACTGCAAAAATAAGGTTGCAACCAAAGTTACCGTTGCGAAAGGCAAGAAGAAAGAGAGCTAAAATTTTTTTTCCTCACTTTTTTTGAAAAGCCCTCCATATCGGAGGGCTTTTTTTTTCGTATTTGGATGTATCCTTCAACCATTTCCAAATTCTTACAAACCCATTCTGAGGATTGAACAATAGGGCAAACATGAAAATAACAGTTGCTGAAATCACCATTGCAGCAGCGATGGAACAATCAAGCCAAAGGGCCAAATGAAAGCCTCCAAAGGTGTAAAAGATTCCCAAAGGGAAAGTGCAGAATAAAATTANGGATAGCCGGTTAAAGAAAAATGAGGCAGTCACGCATGGGAAAATAAGCATNGCGACAACTAAAATTACTCCAACAGACTCAAGACTCGCCACTGTACANAGAGCAAGAAAGAACATAAGAGCAAAATGAATAAATTTTACGGGCCAACCAATTGAGCGGGCAAGGATGGCGTCAAAACTGGTGAGCAATAGCTGTCGGTAAAATAATGACGTCGAAATCAGGGTTATCACGCAAATAAAGCCCATAAGCCATAGCGAGCGGTTACCCAGGTTTTCTCCCGCAATAATCCAATCTGTCGCAAGTGGAGTTAGCCCAATCTCTCCATAAAGCACACAACTGGTGTCCAAATCGAGGTGTCCAGTTTGTAAATTAATTAAAGTAACGCCAAAAGCGAAAAAAGTGGTGAAAACAATTGCCATTGATGCGTCTTGCTTGATTTCGGTATTATGACGAAGCCACTCAATGCAAAAGCTACAGAAAACACCCGCCATACAAGCCCCTACAAGCATCGGTCCGATCTCAAGTGAACCACATATCAAAAATGAAATGACCAAGCCCGGAAGAATTCCATGGCTGATGGCATCTCCCATAAGTGCCATTTTACGCACCACAACGAAGGAGCCAATAATTCCACTTGTCCAGCAAATTAGCAATCCCATAAGAATTATTTGCCCATTCCATGCCATCAGTTCAGTGGAAGACCATGGTTGAAGAAAAACTGTTTGAAAATTGAAGTTTGGAATGAAATTCATAATGAAGGAAAAACAACCTTTAGGATTTAGGCGGAAGATTCTCCTGATGCACATCCGTAATGCTTGGAATTAACTTTCCGTGAGGGTCCTTTTTTGGATTCTTTAATAGTCTTTCAAGTTTACGAACGGTTTTTTCTCCGATTATGTGCTCAATTTTTTCCGCATCTTCATGAACATGATCAGGTGCATATTGGGCCTCATTGGTCAGATAAAGTTCCCAAAGGCGATGATTTCTGACGATCCTACATGCATATTCCCAGCCCCGAGGAGTAAGGGTAATAATATTTTGAAGGGGAATTGTTTTCTCCGTTTTAGCCAAATGGCATATGGTGGCGAGTCCTGCATGTTTGAGGCTGGAAACTTCTTCAGTCAATTCGGGACTGCTCAAGCCCCTTTTTTGCATCATTTCAAAAAAGGAAATTTCACTTTCCCTAAAATCTTTTTTTTCAATTATTTGATACGCTGCTTTGAGGGTATTTTCGATCGCAATTCTGGAATTTTCGGACCTGGATTTGAGCCAAAGGAGAAATAAACCTTTTTCGGGCCGAAACAATAAAACCAAAAGAAAAAATGATGCAGAAACCAAAACTATCAGAGGACCTGTGGGAAGGTTATTTCCTAGAAACGACAGAAAAGCTCCGCCAAATCCTGCCCCTGCCCCTATGCAACAAGATAGTAGCAAATAAGAATTCATTCTTTTGCTCAATAAGGAGGCCGTCGCTGCGGGTATAACGAGCATTGCAGATACTAAAATGACACCAACCAACTGAAGGGATGAAATTATACAAAAGGAAATCAGAACCCATAGCATATATTGAAGAAATTCTGTGGGGATACCAATTGACTGAGAAAATTGCGGATCAAATCCACTTGCCAATAGTTGTCTGTAATTTAGGAAGACGAATGACCCTATAATCACGAGTGTAATGAGGAGAAGGTAAAGATCATCTGAAGAGATGGCAGAGACCTGACCGAACATGAATGACTCGAGCCCTGATTGCTGCGAAAAGCCCAGTTTTTGTATGCGGGTAAGCATGCATATGCCCACCGCATAAAAAGCGGAAAGAACAATACCAAGAGAACTGTCTCCCTGAATGCGGTAAATTTTTCGGAGAATACTAAGGCATGAAACTCCCAAAAAACCTGCAAACATTGCCCCAATCAAAAGGGATAAGTTATCTTTGCTTCCCGACCATACGAAACCCACTGCAACACCAGGTAAAAGAGCATGAGATAGCGTATCACCAAAAAGCGAAAGTCTTCTGGTCACAACGTAGCTTCCAATCAAACCGCATGAAACACCCATCAAAATAGAGCCAAGTATTACTCTTAAAATAAACGGATCTTCCATTTGTAAAAACCGTTTGGCCTGTGTTAACAATTCAACCTCTGTGGTTGGATTAATTTGTTTCGCCTCCAAACAAAGACAGAAGCCAAATAGCAGAACAAAGGTAACAAAAAGTTTCTTTTCCTTATCCATCTATCCAAAATTAGAGGGCGCGCAGATATCTTTGATTAGTCGGAAAAACCCGAAACTTTTGCAGCTTCGATTGCAATATCCGATAAAACCGTCAATTTACCTCCATAGGTCTTTTGCAATAACTCTCGTGTGTAAACTTTTGATACTGGGCCGTAGGCTATTTTTCTCATGTTCAGCAATAGGAGATGGTCGAAATATTCTTTTGCAGAAGCTAGATCATGATGCACTACGACAAGTGTTTTACCTTCTTTCTTCATCCCTTGAAGAATTGAAATAATCGCCTTTTCCGTAACGGCATCCACTCCAGCAAACGGTTCATCCATGAGATAGACTTCACTTTCTTGCGCTAGTGCCCTTGCCAGAAAAACTCTCTGCTGTTGACCTCCAGACAGATTGCCAATCGGTCTTTCGGAATAGGACAGCATGTTCACTTGCTCCAAGGCTTCACTTGCTTTTTTACGGTCTTCCTTACCGATTCTTCCAAACCAGCCATGATGACCGTATCGACCCATCAACACCACATCAAATACAGTTACTGGAAAGTCCCAGTCTATGGATTCTTTTTGAGGAATATAACCGATCCTCTTAATCCCATCTTTTGGCCTTTTTCCAAAAATTCTTACATATCCGCCATTCGGCTTGATCATGTTCATTATGGTTTTGATTAGGGTGGACTTTCCAGCTCCGTTCGGACCTAAAATTCCTACGAGTGAACCCTCTTCAATTTCCAAATCTATTCCATATAGAACGGGACGTTTCTGATAGGAAACGGTGAGATCGTGAACCTCAAGGGGCAGTTTGTCCCTAATCATGTTTTAAGGGTTTAGCCCGCGAGAAATACTCGAGACATTGTAAATCATCATTCCTTCCCAAGAGTCGTGTGGGTATGCTTTTTGATTTGGCCCAATGCTTTTTTCTTCACTGGGACCCAGAGCATCTGAGTAAAGTGGGGCACCTATTGATGCTCCAGTTTGCTTTGCAATTTCCTCAATGGCCTTGGGGTTTACGCTGCTTTCTATAAACAAACATCCAACCCTGTTTTTCTTAATAAAATCAACCAAATTGGAGCGATCGAGAAGACCGGCTTCCTGCAGGGTCGAAATTCCCTGAAGAGCAATAACCTTAATGCCAAAGGATTCACCTAGATAGCGAAAAGCATCGTGACTGGTAATTAAAATACGCTTATCTTCAGGGATAGAATTAAGTTCAGCTTGTGCCCATTCTGTAATGGCATCAATCTCATTTTCAATAAGAACCCGCCTTTCTATAATTTGATTTCTTAAGTTTGGGAGTTCTTTGATTAGGTATTCCGAAAGATCGCGCAGGCACTGGCTCCATAATTTGGGGGCAAACCAGATATGGGGATCCGGGTATTCACTTGTATCTTCATCCGAAGCAAGCAACATCTGTTTGGGTAGCCGTGAACTAACGGCAAAAATCTTAATTCCCCTATCTTTCCCATTGCTTAAAATAGTAGCCAATTTCCCTTCCAATTGGAGTCCGTGATAGATGACCATATCGGCAGTTGAAATGGCTGTTATGTCAAGTGCAGTCGGTTTGTAGGAATGTGGATCGACGCCAGGCCCCATCAATGGTTTTATGTCGCAGAAGTTGCCAACAAGTCTTTTAACCAAATCGGTGACCTGTGTGGTTGTTGTAACAATGGAAATCTTTTCTCTTGAGCTATTCGCGTCAACCGATTCGACATCAGTAGCTAGTTCACATCCCAGATTTAAAAGAAATCCAATTATAAAGGAAATTAATATGGTTAATCGTAAATTTATCATCTACTCGTAGAAAAAAAGATTTTGATTAGTCAAAATTATAGATTGGATTATTCTTGAGTCAATCTTGTTTGATCTTCACCATAATTGTAATGGCTACCTCAACGGTTGAAAATTATCTCAAAGAAATTCTCGTTATTACATTGGATGATGAAATTTCAAAAGTACCAATGGGGCAGATCGCGAAAGTACTTGGAGTGACCCCTGGAACCGCTACATCCATGGCCAAAAGCCTTGAGCGTGACGGATGGGTCAGGTATTTTCCTAGAGTGGGCGTATCTCTGACAAGGAAAGGAAGAAAATTGGCGATGAACATGTTACGCAGGCACCGGTTGCTGGAGACTTTTCTGGTGGAAACATTGGGTTTTGACTGGGATGAAATTCACGTAGAGGCAGAGGAACTGGAGCATGCCATTTCCGAAAAGGTACTGGAGAAATTAGATGACTTTTTGGGGCGCCCGCGATTTGATCCCCATGGCGACCCCATACCTTCAAAGGGTGGAATGATTCAGCAAATAGCATCCAAACCATTGTCCGATTTCGAGAAAGACACTAACCTCAGGATTGAATCAATTATTGACCAGAACAAAGAATTTTTAAGGTTTGCCAGAAAAGCCAAATTGATTCCCGGACAGCTTTTTAAAATAATTGGAAAAGAGGTTTGTGCAGATTCCATCACTTTAAAGACATCTAGAGGAAAGCTAGTGAATCTAGGTTTTCGTTCTGCCGAGAAAGTCCTTGCTCTGCCTTACGAATCATAAAAATGGTGAAAACATCTCAAAAAAATGTTTGCCCATTGGTCTGAAGTCTTTCAAAAAAAACCTTTTCTTTAACCAACCCCTCAAAATTATGCCAAGACCCGTAACTTTGTTTACCGGCCAATGGGCCGACCTATCCCTTCCCGATCTTGCTGAAAAAGCAGCCCAAATGGGCTATGATGGACTTGAACTCGCTTGCTGGGGAGATCACTTCGATGTTGATAAAGCAGCAGTCTCGAAAAAATACTGCAAGGAAAGATGGGAAATTCTTTCTGATAATGGGCTTACGTCTTTTGCCATATCCAGTCATTTGGTGGGTCAAGCCGTATGCGATTTGATAGATGAGCGACACAAGGCAATTCTTCCTCCCGATGTTTGGGGAGAGGGCAATCCTGAAAAAGTCCGCAAGAGNGCTGCCAGAAAACTGGCCAAAACAGCAAAAGCCTGTAGAAATTTCATAAACGAGAAGCCGGGAAGAAAGAAAAGGGATGATTTTCCTGCCGTAGTTAATGGCTTCACAGGTTCCAGTATTTGGCACTCGATCTATGCTTTTCCCCCCACTGACCAGGAATACTGGGATAAAGGCTTTGAGGATTTTGCCAAACGTTTTGGTCCTATNCTTCAGGAATTTGAAAAGCATAACGTCAACTTTGCGCTAGAGGTACACCCAACTGAAATCGCTTTTGATATTGCCAGTGCTGAACGTGCACTCAAAGCGGTAAAGAGTCACAAAAGGTTTGGCTTTAATTATGATCCTTCCCACCTTGGTTACCAAGGGGTCGACTATGTGAAGTTTATCAGGACTTTTTCTGATCGAATCTATCATGCCCACATGAAGGATGCCTGGTGGGGTCATGGAGATGGTACTGTCGGTGTTTTCGGTGGCCATACAACATTTGCGGACCCGAGACGTCAGTGGGATTTTCGTTCCGTAGGTCGTGGAGATGTTGATTTCGAGGAAATCATCGTAGCACTTAATGATATTGGTTATGCCGGACCATTATCCATCGAGTGGGAGGACAGTCGAATGGACCGTTTCCACGGTGCGACTGAATCCTGTGAATTTGTCAAGCAATTGGACTTCACTCCAAATCAAATGGCGTTTGATTCCGCTTTCGATAAGGAAAACCAGTAGTACCTTAACTATTTTTTTATGAAAAGAAAATTACGAATGGGAATGGTGGGAGGNGGACGCGGTGCCTTTATTGGAGGTGTTCATCGAAGGGCTGCAAATCTTGACGGAAATATTGAGCTTGTTGCTGGAGCTTTTTCCTCTGACCCCAAGAAAAGTAAGCTTTCAGGGAAAGACTTTCACTTAGATTCTTCCAGGGTTTACGGCTCTTACGAAGAAATGGCTGAAAAGGAGAAAGCACTTCCTGAGGGAGAAAGAATCGATTTCGTAACGATTGTGGTTCAGAACCACTTGCACTTTGATGTAGCCAAAACATTTCTTCAGGCTGGTTTTAATGTAATCTGCGATAAACCGGTAACTTATGATTTGGCCCAGGCGAGGGAATTGAGAAAAATCATCAATAAGACCAAAAAAGTTTTTGCCTTAACTCATAACTACACTGGTTACCCCATGGTTAAGCTGGCTAAGGAAATGGTTAGAAAGGGTGAGCTNGGTAAAATCATAAAAGTGGTATGTGAGTATCCACAGGGCTATGCAATCACAGCCCTTACCGGAGAGGAGAAAGCAATTGCAAATTGGCGGGCAAACCCAGATATAGCAGGGATCTCAAATTGTATGGGTGATATAGGTACGCATGCCGAGAATCTGGTACATTATATCACAGGCTTGGAAATCGATAAGCTTTGTGCGGATTTGTCGGTTAACATACCAAATCGAAAGCTTGATGATGATGGGAATGTTCTTGTTCGTTTCAAAGGTGGAGCCCGCGGAATAATCTATGCATCGCAGGTTTCCAATGGTGATGAGAATGATCTGAACATCCGAGTGTATGGCACAAAAAAATCTATCGAGTGGCATCAGGAAGAACCCAATGATTTGTTGGTCAAGGATGCACGAGCACCCCGCCAAGTGTGGAGGCGAGGAAATGGTTACATCACGGGTGCTGCCGCTGAAAACACCAGAATACCATTTGGCCATCCGGAAGGCTTTATCGAGGCCTTTGCGAATGTCTATAATGCCGCTGCGGTTGCCATTTCAGACGAGATTGCCGGTAAATATCCACGAAAGACAGGATATGACTTTCCTGATATCCGAGACGGTATGATTGGTATGGCGTTTATCGAAACAGTCGTAAAGAGTTCCAAATCTAAGGAAAAATGGGTCAAATTTCCCGCACTTCCAAAGTAAAGCATTATGAGTAAAAAAATTGGAATTATCGGAGCTGGAGGAATGCTCGAGTATCACGCAGCTGGTTTTTGTGCAGGCGGAGCAGATCTTCTTGCAATCTGTGACATGAATGAAAAGGCAGCCCAAAAGGCAGCCAAAGAATTAGGTATTCCGCATGTTTTTTCCGACTCGGCAAAGATGCTGAGTGAGTTGACAGACTTGGATGCCATTAGCATCATCACGCCTAATCGTACGCACCGCCCGCTTGCGATTCAAGCACTCGAAGCTGGCAAACATGTTTTTTGTGAGAAACCTCCGGCATTGAATGCACCGGAAGTGAATGAGATGAAACAAGCAGCTGAACAGTCTGCCAAAACTTTAATGTTCAATTTTAACAACCGGGCCAGACCTGAATCTTACGCTTTGAGAAAATACATAGAGGCTGGCGAGGTGGGTCAGATCAATTCGGCGCAAGCCAAGTGGATTCGCAGGACCGGCATTCCAGGCTTTGGCGGTTGGTTTACAAACAAGGAAATGTCTGGCGGAGGTCCACTTATAGATCTTTTGCATATGGTTGATCTCGCCTTGTACTACATGGATTATCCTAATCCTTCGCATGTGCTTGCTCAGACATTCAATGATTTCATTGAAAATAAGGATTTCAAAGGTCCTTGGGGAATACCCGACGTTGCAGATGGTGTAACAGATGTGGAAAGCGCTGCTCATGGATTTGTCAGTTTTGATACAGGTCAAGTCCTTAGCTTTCAAATTTCCTGGGCCGAAATGAATAAACGTGAGGAAGTTTCCGTAACCTTTCAGGGGAAGAGAGCGGGGGGGATGATACGTCGCTTGTTTGGATCCGACGGACTTGATGAGACTGCATTGGATGATTGCGAACTCTATGTTCAAGAGCACGGTCGTTCGGTAAATCGGAGCATCATCACCGAAGAGAATGAAGATATGGGCAGAATCCGTTCTGCAGAAAACTTCGTCAGGACAATTGACGGCGACGAAGCCCCACTAAACTCACCTGCTCAGGCACTGGCTTTGATGAAAATAATTGATGCCACTTATGAATCAGCAAAATCTGGCAAACCCGTTACAATATCCTGATTTTCTAGCATTGTATTTTATCTGAGATTATAACAACTTTCATTAAAAACCTAAATTATGGGCAAACAATATAACAAACTAATCAAGCGTCGCAGGCGCACGGCATATCTCGCTAGACGCAAAGCCGCAATCAATGCAGCTAATCCTAATTCCTCGCCAAAAGTAAAGTCTTCAGCAAAAAAGTCTTCCCGCAAAAAGACGGCTAATGTTGAAAAATCTGAGCCAGTTGCCGAAAAGGCAAAAGCGAAAGATGTCTTGGGTCCTGATGCATCAACAGACGAGATGAATGATGTACAGGAAAGCACTCCTGCTAAGGAGACCAAAGAGTAAGAATTTTAATGAGCAAGAGTAGGCGATTGCTCCCTGTAATCCTGCTTACGTCATTCATCATTGGATGTAACAACCTGATTTTGCTCGGAGTTGATGCAAGTATGATTCGCATCAGGCATCACTCGGAAGATGACTTTACTAGGATTAGAGAATTTTTTACCGGTGATGAATTTACTGGAAATAAACTTATTCTCAGATCAACGGATAAAAGAAAGGGGCTTTACCTCTACATTCCTATTGAGTCAAAAAACGATTCTCTTCAAAACGCTCAAATCGTAGAACTAAGTATAATTGATTCACGGAATCCATTTCCTAGAAAATTTCAATTTGCCATGCCTCCAAATTTTAAAAAAAAGAAAAGTCTTCTGCTTGGAATTACAGGGAAAGATTGGAATGAAAAAGTGATGGACTTGATTGCGTGGAAGGTCGTCATTACTGATTCCCTGAAAAAAAACTTACTGGTTTCACAGAGTTTTTTGTGGAGTCATTAAAAAGAAAAAGTTGAAGACAGAGAAATTCTGGGGTTCTTGGTTTGCTTTCAAGCCGGACAACCTCTTTTCATCACTCAGCCTCGAAGAAACACTTGTTGGCGGTCAATGTTTTGACTGGCATGAGATTGCCCGGTTTCATTGGAGAGGCAAGGTTGGTAAAGCCGTTGTTGAATGCAGGTGGAAAAATGAAAGAGCCGAATGGCGTTGTGATAAGAAAATCTCTCTTAGTGAAGACCAGATTGCAAACTACTTTTGGCTGGATGAAGATTATGGTAAAGCTTTGAACGAATTGCCATGGAGATCCGATGCCGTCTTGAAAAAGTGCCTAGAAAACTTGAAAGGGCTTCGAATTCTTAGGCAGCCACTTGATCAAACTTTGTTTTTCTTTCTTCTTAGTTCTGCAAAGAGCATTCCTCAAATTCAAGCAATAGGAAAAACGGTATTCCAAAAATATGGAGAAAGGTTATTGGAAGACATTTACGCTTTTCCGGGATGGGAGCGGTTGTCCGAAATATCTGAAAGTGAACTTCGTTCCTTAAAACTGGGTTATCGTGCCAAGTATGTCGCCAAGAGTGCTCAAATCATAGTCAGTCGGAAGGGTTGGTTGGAATCGATTCCCGAGCTGTCTTACGAGAAAGCCAAAAAGGAGCTACTTTGCCTTCCGGGTGTCGGAGAAAAAGTGGCAGATTGCGTTTTACTCTTTGGAGGAAATTTTTTGGAGGCGTTTCCAATTGATACTTGGATCGAAAAAAGTATGGAAAAAAGATATTGTCTTCACGGATGGAATAGTAATCAGAAAATTCACTTTGCCAGAATTCATTTTGGCAAATTTGCTGGCCTTGCTCAGCAATTTCTGTTCTCGGCCGAACGGTTGGGTTTTCTTGAGGATCTTTGAATGAAAATAATCAAATTGAGACAATTTTGAATGCCTGAGGAGTGAATGGCGCAAAAGTTGCAACTTAGAAACACACACCTTTCTGATTATGAATCCCAATGCGTTTGCCAACTACAAAACCGATGATTTTTTCGATGAAATGTTCGGAGACTCAAAAAACTCTCAATCTCTCGAATTTTACCAAGCAATTTATGACCGGATAGGTGGTTTGACAGATAAAGAATTTGAACAAAAAAAGAAGCATGCAGATTCATCTTTCCTCGAACGTGGGGTAACCTTCACAGTCTATGGTGACGGAAAGGGAATTGAGCGAATATTTCCATTCGATCTTATTCCAAGGGTAATTCCAGATTCAGAGTGGCAAAAAGTTGAGCAGGGTTTACGGCAGCGCATTCTTGCTCTTAACCTATTTCTAAATGACGTCTATCATGGAGGGAAGATTCTATCGGAAGGTGTTATTCCTGAAGAGGTAGTCATGTCATCTGCCCATTACAGGAAAGAGATGATTGGTTTTGATGTGCCACGAGATATTTACGTGCATGTTTGTGGATCCGATTTGATTAGGGATGAAAAGGGTGAATATCTGGTTCTGGAGGACAATGCTCGTTGCCCGTCGGGAGCTTCTTATCTGTTGGAGAATCGGGAAATTATGAAAAAAACTTTTCCCCGTACCTACCAAAAGATGTCAGTTCGTTCGGTTGAAGCGTATCCGGAATACCTCCTAAGGTCATTGGAGTATCTTTCTCCCAGAATGTCTCATAAGCCCGTTTGTGTGCTTTTGACTCCAGGCGTTTATAACAGTGCGTATTTTGAGCATACCTTTCTTGCCCGTCAGATGGGTATAGAAATAGTTGAAGGGAAGGATTTGATAGCCATTGATGGTTATGTCTACATGAGAACCACGCAGGGTCTGGTACAGGTGGATGTAATCTACCGTAGGCTCGATGATGAATTTTTGGATCCGCTCTTTTTCAATCAAGAATCCTTACTCGGCGTCAGTGGATTGATGGATGCATATCTAAAAGGAAATGTTGCTCTAGCAAATGGCATAGGCACTGGAGTTGTCGATGATAAAGTGACGTATGCTTACGTCCCTGAAATGATTCGCTTTTATTTGGGCGAGGAGCCCATACTTGAGCAGGTACCCACCTATTTGTGTTGGCGTGAAAAGGATAGAAAATTCGTTTTGGAAAACCTCTCAGAACTGGTTGTCAAGTCGGCTAATGAGTCTGGGGGATATGGGATGCTCATTGGCAATGCATCAACTCAAAAAGAAAGGGAAGAGTTTGCCTCTCGAATAAATCAGAGTCCTCGTGATTATATTGCACAACCCATCATTTCCCTTTCAAGGCACCCAACCTTTTGCCCTGAGGGTGTGGAAGGAAGGCATGTCGACCTTAGGCCCTTCATTCTTTATGGAGAGGATATAGAAATCGTTCCGGGGGGGCTAACACGGGTCGCATTAAAAAAAGATTCATTGGTGGTTAACTCTTCTCAGGGTGGGGGCAGTAAGGATACTTGGGTGCTAAATGACTAAGATGCTTTCAAGGGTTGCAGACAATCTTTATTGGATGAGTCGCTATGTTGAGCGGGCTGAAGGTGTTACCCGCCTAGTTGAGGTAAACCGAGATACGGATCTTGAGTTTCAGGCAAATGAAACCGGTCGTGATTATTGGCAGTCCGCCTTGAGTGCCATGTGTGTGGTGGATGATTTTGCAAATGATGAAATTGACGATCAAGAGTTTTTCATCCTGTTCTCAAAAAACTGGTCGAGTTCAGTTTTAACCTGTATTAATATGGCTCGAGAAAATGCTCGTATGGTGAGGGATCAATTGTCCGAGGAAATCTGGGTTGAATTGAATAATCTTTATCTCTTCTTGAACTCGCCTGCACTTCAAGGGAAGTTTAGGTCCAACCCAGAAAATTTTTTCCGCAGGATAATACGTTTCTCCCTCATATTCCAAGGACTATCTGATGCTACGATTCATCATGATGAAGGATGGCGATTTATGTCGCTTGGGAGGTATCTGGAAAGATCGGATCAGACCAGCCGAGTCTTGGATACGCTAACCTTGCTTCAAGAGGAACCTACGCGTTTGGACTTGATTGGAGCTTTACGAAGTTGCAGCGCCTTATCCGCTTACCGTCGCCAATACCAAGGTGCTCTTACCTTGCGAAATGTGGCGGACTTTCTGTTGTTTTCTCGTGATTTTCCCCGTTCGTTAAGATTTGCCGTTTCTCGAATCGATGCCTTGCTTCACGAAATATCAGGCGTACCATCTGGAAATTTCTCGAACGAAGCGGAGAGATTAACGGGGAGTGCCCTTGCCCAGCTCAATTTCTCTGGAATTGAATCTTTACTTGAGGATGGTTTGCACGAGTCAATTGATCAGTTGCAAAGAAAGCTGATTGAAGTTGGACAAAGTATTTTCGAAACCTATGTACTTTTACCATTTGAAATTAAAAACGCCGGCGTTGCACCGATGGTTCAACGACAAATGCAGCAACAATAGATAAGCCACGGCTTATGCGTCTCTATATTTTACACAAGACACAATACCGATATCCCTCTCCCGTCCGCGAAAGTTTTAATGAGCTTCGCCTCCATCCTCTTACCAATGACTGGCAAAGATGTGAATCGTGTTTTGTGAGCGTCTTGCCAACTGCACAAATGAGACAGTATCTGGATCTTAACGGGAACCTTGTTCATCATTTTGAGATTCCAAATGATCATTCAAAATTGTTGATAGAAAGTCGTTCAACGGTGGTCACGCAAAAGCGTGTTGATTTTGATAATTTTCCTTATGGNTCCACCATGAAGTCATTGCGTGAAGTGGAGGGAAACCCTGATTGCAGACCTTACCTGCAAAAATCAAATTATATAGATATCAACCCTGAGATATGGCGAATGGCCGTTGATTTACAAGGTAACTCAAATGATATCTTCCAGACGGCATATCAAATCATGGAGCATATTTATCTAAATTATGAATATTCTGTTTCCACGACTAGTGTTGGCACCCATGCGAATGAAGTGTTGGAAAGAAAAAAAGGCGTCTGCCAGGATTTTGCCCATGCTGCGATTGCCTTTTGCCGTTGCCTTGGTATTCCAGCACGATATGTGAGTGGTTACTTTTATGACCCNACCCGAGATCGGAGTATGCGTGGTTCTGGGGCTTCCCATGCATGGATGGAAGTGCTGGTAAATGGTAATGGCTGGTTTGGCTTGGACCCCACTAACAATCGTATTGTTGATGATAATTATGTAATAATTGGTTCTGGGCGTGATTATCGGGATGTTTCTCCGGTAACGGGAAATTATTTTGGAAGNCCGCCGGAAAGTATGAGGGTTGATGTTCAGGTCAAACGGCTTGA
The DNA here is from genome assembly GCA_002692535.1 of Opitutia bacterium. Lineage (GTDB taxonomy): Bacteria > Verrucomicrobiota > Verrucomicrobiia > Opitutales > Seribacteraceae > Seribacter. Next base: position 21,935 of record NZKO01000002.1, on the reverse strand, counting down.
TTCCTAGTGTTGCACCAAATTGTAAGGAGAGGGAATTGCATCGATCAAATCCCTCGTGTAGTTTTCTTTGGGATTGGCATACAAATCCTCTGCGATTCCTGATTCGATAACTTTTCCTGCCTTCATTACTGCCACCTCATCGGATATAAATTTCACTACCGAAAGATCGTGTGAGATAAAAAGGTACGTTAGTTGTCTCTTTCTCTGTAGTTTCTGCAAAAGGTTGAGAACCTGTGCCTGAACGGACACATCCATTGCTGAAACGCACTCGTCGCAAACGATAAATTCAGGTTGAACGGCAAGGGCACGAGCCACGCAAATTCGCTGTCTCTGCCCTCCGGAAAATTCATGTGGATAGCGCAAAAGATGAGCAGANGAAAGGCCCACTTCCTCAAGAAGATCAACTACACGTTCTCTTCGATTGGAAGTACTGTCACCAATTTTGTGCACAAGCATTGGCTCTGTCAGCGCCTGCTCAATGGTAAGTCGTGGATTAAGGGATGCATAGGGATCTTGAAAGATGATTTGCATCTTTTTCCGATATTCCATCAATGTTTCCATCGGCAGTTTTCCTAACGATATTCCATCGTATAGGACTTCTCCTTTCGTGGGTCGAATCAAGTGCAGAATGGCTCTTCCAGTCGTGGTTTTGCCACACCCCGACTCGCCGACCAGTCCGAGGGTCTTTCCTCGCCTAATAGTCAAATCGATTCCGTCCACAGCACGCACTTCATTGTTCATTCGGCCAAAAAAACCTTCAGTTGAGCGAAAGTGAATGGATAGATTGCTTACTTCGACCAAAGGTTCAGTGTGAATTTTCGGATGTCGTTTCTCTTCAACAAATCTCACCAGCTTGGATTCAACATCTGTTTTCTCACGGATTTCAACAGTACCATCTTCATATTCAACGGTATCAAGAAAATCATCGACAGTCGGTAGAATCTCATATTTGCAGTCCAGTGTGGGTCTGCACGCAAGAAGCCCTTTCACATATGGATGCTTCGGATTGGAAAATATTTCCTTTACCTTTCCGTGCTCAACAATTTTTCCACGATACATAACCACGATCCGATCCGCTATCTCAGCAACAACGCCCAAGTCATGAGTTATAAAAAGAACGGAAACGTCCAATTCTTCCCGCAATGATTTAAGAATCTTCAAAATTCTAGCCTGAACCGTCACATCAAGTGCGGTGGTTGGTTCGTCTGCAAGTAATAGGTCAGGCTTGGTAACCAGAGCCATGGCAATCATTACCCGCTGACGCATACCTCCGGAAAATTCATGAGGGAAGGAACGGGCTCTTTTTTCTGCGTCCCGAATGCCTACTTTTTTCATCATCTCCAAGGCTTGCTGCTCCGCCTCATCACGGGATAATTTGTCGTGAATTATGAGTGGTTCAGCAACCTGATCAATAATCGTAATGAACGGGTTTAGGCAACTCATGGGGTCCTGAAATACCATGGAAATCCTTTTGCCCCTTAAAGCTCTCAGGGCATGTTTGGGCAAGCTAACAAGGTCTTCACCCTGAAAATGGATGCTTCCACCTTCTACCTTAGCTGGTGGCTGTGGCAGAAGCCCAAGCAGGGTATGACAGGTAACTGATTTACCAGAACCGGATTCTCCCACGACTCCTACAATCTCACCTCTTTCAATTGAGAATGAGATGTCGTCAACCGCGCGAACTGTTCCAGAACGAGTATGGAAAAATGTCTTGAGATTTTTGACCTCCAAAAATTTCATCAGTCTTTTGCGGATTTGGGATCTAGTGCATCTCGAAGACCATCTCCAAGAAAGTTTAGTGCGAGTAGGGTGAGGGAAAAGAAAAGCCCGGGAAAGAAAATCAGCCACGGTGCAATATCCATCTTCTCCGATCCTTCCTTAATAAGGCTACCCCATGAGCTCATGGGGGCTTGTACGCCAAGACCCAAAAAGCTAAGTACCGCTTCGAGTAGCATCACGGCAGGGACGGTAAGAGTCGCGTAAACAATAACCGGTCCAAGCAAGTTGGGGAGTATGTGCCGCACCAGTATGCGGGTGTGGGGGTAACCAAGAGCTCGAGCAGCTTCGATGAATTCGGCCCGCTTAAGTCCAAGGGTTTGTCCACGGGTAATGCGTGCCATGGTTAGCCACTCCACCGCACCGATTGCTATGAAAAGTAAGATAAAGTTACGCCCGAACAAAACCATAAGTAAAATAACGAAGATGGTAAACGGTAAGGAGTAGAGAATATCTACGATTCTCATCATCAGGGCATCGGTTTTACCGCCAAGATATCCTGAACTCATTCCGTAAGCCACCCCAATGATTAAAGAGACTGCGGTGGCAAGAAAGCCGACAGCCAATGAAATTCTTCCGCCATGAAGTACTCGTGCGAAAAGGTCTCTGCCCAAATTATCAGTTCCGAAAGGATGCTTGATCCCTGGTTTGTCAAAAGTGTTGTTGAGGTTTTGCTCTTCGTAACTTGTGGTTATGATTTCAGGACCGATGATTGTGAGTATGGCAATGAAAATGAAGAAGAATAGGCTTAATGTGGCTAGACGATTGGCCCGAAGTCTTATCCATGCATCCCGCCAAAGGGAAGAGCCTTCGGAATCTTCCGAATATGACTTAGGAATTTTGCTACCCTCTGCACTCATTTGTCTCTCGATTTGGGATCAAGACTCGCTTGTATTATGTCGACAACAAGATTTAGAATTATGATCAAACAAGCGTAGAAAAGAACTGTGCCAAGTACCATTGTGTAATCCCGATTGAACGCTGCAGTTACAAAAAAGCGACCCAAACCGGGTATGAAGAAAATGCTTTCAATGATAAAAGAGCCGCTAATCAGTCCGGCGAAAGCGGGGCCAAGGAAGGTAACTACAGGGAGTAATCCACCTTTAATGGAATGACGTAAAACCACACGAGAAGGAGACGCTCCTTTGGCCCGTGCTGTTCGAATATAGTCTTGGTTGAGGGTTTCTAGCATACCTGCCCTTGTGAGTCTGGCAATGTATGCAGCATAAAAAAGACCCAAAGTTAGGGAGGGAAGTATCATGTCGGTAAATGAATACCATCCAAGTGGAGGTAGCCAACCGAGCCAAGAGGAGAAGACTAAAATTAAAAGGGGTCCCAGAACAAAAGTGGGAAGACAAATACCCAGCATCGCTGAGATCATAAGAAAATAATCGTAGATCGAATTTTTACGAAGAGCAGCAATAATTCCAGCAGGAAGTCCCAAAAGCAAAGCAATGCATAACGATGAAATTCCAAGTTGAGCAGAAACNGGAAATGCCTTGGCGATAAGTTCCGAAACTTCCCACCCCATGTATTTAAACGAAGGTCCTAGATCACCTTGAATCAAATTTGTAATNTATAAGACAAATTGTTCGTGCAGGGGTTTATCCAGTCCAAAGTGTGCCTCGAGTTTCTCCTTGATTTCATCGGGGATGTTTTTTTCAGAGTCAAAAGGTCCCCCCGGTGCCAGTCTGGTCATGAAAAAAGTAAGGGTTGCAATTACGAAAAGCGTGGGGATTGCCTGGATAATCCGGACTATGATAAACTTAACCATCAGTTATTTCCCGAACTAGAAACCAGTCGAACGTATTTGTATGGATGGTGATCGAGGAGGGTAGGGTACCATCCTTTTACCGTTGGACTACGCAGAGTAACATGCACATAAAAATAAATGGGAAGAATCGGAGCGTGTTCAGCGATTAATCTCTCGCACTCCTCAAAATAGGAGAACCTTTTTAGGGGATCAGATTCCTTGGCGGCAAGTTCAAGCAGCTCATCATAGCGGGAATTCGACCAACCGGTGTTATTGTGTCCGTCACCTGTTCTCCACATGTGCAGAAAAGTATTGGCATCAACATAATCTCCGATCCATCCGGCACGGGCGAGAGAAAAGTCCCTCTTGGAAATTGTGGAGAGAAAAACCTTCCATTCCATATTGAGAAGCTGTATTTCAGCCCCCAAATGACGTTTCCACATTCCTTGAAGAGCTTCAGCCACTTTTTTATGACCCTCGGAAGTATTGTATTTCAATTCTATCTTGGGCAAAGATTTTAAGCCTTTTTCGTCAAGATATTCCCGGATCAAAGATTTTGCTTTTTGGGGATCAAAGCGAAACCTTGATTCAGGAGAAAAGCCACCTGTGCCGGGCGGGGTAAAACAACGTGCTGGAAGTTGACCACCCTTGGTTACTTTTTCAACAATAGCTTGTCGATCCGTTGCCAAATTAAAAGCAAGCCGAATTCGCACATCATCGAATGGAGGTTCTTCCACGTTAAACCGGTAAAAATAGGTTCCCAAATAGGACTCAAAATGAATTAAATCTGGATGATTAGCTTTGAGAAAATCTATGCGGTCAGGAGAAACAGTTTGAGTGAGGTGAAGAAAACCCGAGCGAAATGCGCGTTCTTCGGTGTCCGCACTTTCGATTGGATAAAAACGAATACCTTTCAAAGAAACAGTTTTGGCATCCCAATACAAAGGGTTTTTCTTCACTTCGATAACTGAATTTACCTTGTGATCGGAGAGGACGAAAGGGCCGTTCCCTACATAATTACCTGGACGTGTCCATGCGGTTCCTTGCTTTTCAAAAGCACCAAACTTTTCAATGGTCGGGGGATGAGCGGGAAACCAACTGTAATGATTAAGCAGTTCGAGAAAATAAGGGGTGGGGTTTTCTAGGGTTAGTTGAAGAGTGTGGTCATCTAAGGCAATTGCTCCGACGACAGCTTCTTCCCAACTTAATCCTTCTTCATGATATTTTCTGGCATTTTTGAGTCCATGAAGCATGCTTGAATATTGTGATGCGAGATTGGGATTAAGAATTCTTTTATAAGAATATACAAAATCGTGAGCCGTGACAGAGTCCCCATTGCTCCACTTTGCATTTTTTCGCAGATGAAAAGTGTAGATCAGTCCATCCTCTGAAATGTCCCATTTTTTAGCCACTCCCGGCACTGGTTTAAGGGTCTTTGGGTCTTCGCTGACAAGACCTTCAATTAGGGAAATAATAACATTATGAGCAGAAACGCTGTTTGCCAGATGCGGATCCAAGTACTGGGGCTCAGACCCCAATCCAAAATGAAGGATTTGCTCATCGATTGCCTTTTCAACATTGCTTGGGGCAGAACATGCACTTAAGAAAATCACTGAAATGCAAACTAGGGCAGCAGCGAAAGAACTCCATTTCGGATAAATCCACATAATTAATATTTTGATAACATGAAAAGTGCTGAGCCTTATCCTATTGGCAAGCAAAAGCATTGTAGGGTGATTGAGTTTTTTTGATGCTTTGGCTTTGAACTCTTGAGAGACTGTGCATAGGAATAAACCGAAATAATGCGTGATTATTTTATTAGAAGAATATTGCTGATTCCGCCCACTCTTTTTGGAATCAGCGTATTGGTCTTTGCTATCACAAGGTTGGCTCCAGGAGGACCCCTTGAACAAGCTATGATGCAAATGCAACAAGTTTCTCAAGATGGGGGAGGAGGTCAGGGAATGGGCTCGGATCAGTCTCTATCTCAGGATCAGATGGAGCAAATGAAGCGTTTATATGGTTTTGATAAGCCTCATTGGGAGGCTTATCTAATCTGGCTCGGAGTGATGCCTCGGGAAACTGAATTCCGGCAAATTAGATTTTCCAATAAGAAGGAATATGTAATTTCAGAGAGAGTGAGAATTCCGAGTTTTGATCTTGCCGAGCTCGATTGGGATAGAGACGGCTATGTTCAACGAGGTGAAGTTCCCAAAAAGATTTTGAGATATCTGAAATTTGATGAGATTGATCTCAATAAAGACGGAGAAATCGATGGTTTTGAGGCTGGGCAAATCGATACTTTGGTTGAAGGTGCCAGGGAAAGAATTGATTTGCGCAGGGACAATCAAGGTGGTGTAGAATTCCTCAACGAGGCTGAATTACTGGGGAATTGGACAGTTCGGATGAGGGAAGACAATGAAGATTCTCAAAAGTCAGTACCCATAGCCGAACTTTTTATGACCCGATATGAAGGAGTTCTTCAGGGAAACTTTGGTCAATCGACAAGATATGGAGAGTCTGTCATGCAGGTAATTGCTGAGCGATTGCCCGTTTCCACTTACTTTGGTCTCCTTACCTTTTTTATTACTTACTTGATTTGCATCCCCTTGGGAGTGTTTAAGGCAGTTCGCCATAATCAGCTTTCGGATGATCTGACTTCTATATTGATTTTTGTGGGCTATGCTGTTCCGGGCTATGCCCTAGGGTCTTTGTTACTACTCTTTTTGTCAGTGAGTTTGGATCTTTTGCCTATGGGTGGATTGGTCAGTGATGGTTTTGATCAATTGACCATTTGGGAAAAACTAAAGGATTTAATGGCTCATACGTTTCAGCCTTTGTGCTGTTACTTAATTGGTGGTTTTGCATTTGTTACAATGCTGATGAAAAATCATCTGATGGACAACCTTTCGGCAGATTATGTCCGAACGGCGATGGCTAAGGGCGTTTCCTTTAAAAATGCAGTCCGCAATCATGCCTTGAGAAATTCTTTGGTGCCAATTGCCACAAATGTTGGCCATCAAGTTACGCTTTTTGTAACGGGATCATTTTTAATCGAAACGATATTTGACATTGATGGATTTGGGCTGCTTGGTTTTAATTCAGTTATAGATCGGGATTATCCAGTGGTAATGGGTATTTTGACGCTATCTGCAACTCTTATGTTGCTTGGTAACATTCTCTCGGATGCGCTGGTCGCTTGGGTCGACCCCCGTGTAAGGTTCGAATAATCACAATGTTTCAAATTAATCCACTTACTCGTAAGAAACTTGCCCGTTTTCGCTCCATCCAGCGTGGTTACTGGTCATTTTTGATATTGATATTTCTGTACCTTCTGAGTTTGGCTGGAGAGCTTTTTGTTAATAACAGGGCGTTGGTTGTGTCTTACAATGATGAGCTTTTCTTTCCAACTTACGGCGAGCAAATGAGCGGCAAGGATTTTGGCATGGACTATGAATATGAAGCTGATTACCGCGAACTGAAAAATAGATTTGCTCGCGAGGATTCCAAAAACTGGGTCTTACTGCCGATTGTGCCATACGGTCCTTATGAAATGGATTATGACTCGGAGGATTCCACTGGGTTTTCTCCTCCTAGTTTTAGAAGAAGTCATTTTTGCGGTACTGACAAGACTGAACGGGATGTGTTGGCCCGATTGCTATATGGTTTCCGAATCGCGATGACTTTTGCGATAGGCTATCTTGTTCTAACCTATCTTATCGCAATTGCAGCTGGCAGCCTTATGGGCTATTTGGGAGGAAAAAGTGATATGCTGGGCCTTCGCTTTGTTGAAATTTGGGCAAATGTTCCTTTCCTATACATGGTTATTATTTTAGTTTCAGTAATGCCCGGTGGATGGGGGGTTGGCTGGCAAGTGTCTTCCCTTCTTATTATTATGGTAATGTTTTCATGGACTGGAATGACCTATTACATAAGGGCTTCAGTCTATAGGGAAAAATCGAGAGATTACATTGCGGCTGCAAAAGTAATTGGAGCCGGACCCATGCGGATTATTTTTAAACACTTACTGCCAAACGTTATTTCCACTTTAGTGACTTTTGCGCCCTTTACCATAGCCGCGGCAATTTCTTCGATCACGGCACTGGATTTTTTGGGATATGGATTGCCGCCTCCCACGCCAAGCTGGGGGGAACTTTTAAAGCAGGGTGTGAGTAACCTGAGGACAGCACCATGGATTGTCATTTCTACGGTAACAGCTCTGGTTTTTACCCTCACTCTTGTCACTTTTATTGGCGAAGCCGTGCGTGAGGCATTCGATCCCAAAAAATTCTCCACTTACGAATAAAATGAAAAAATTAAAATACCTGCACATTCCCTCTCTTCTGGCTTTAAGCTTATTATTTACTAGTTGTGAAAACCCAAAGCTCAAACCTCCTCGTGAAGATTCCAATCAGAAGAATCAAGAAATAGCAGGAGGTGGAGGAACAATTGATCGAGAATTTGCCCGCGAGCTGGCGAGAGAGTTTGGTCGTGAGTTCGCTATTGAATTTGCCCGTCAAATGAAAGATTCCCCTAATCTGGTTAAATTTGATTTTGAGAAAGAAGGCAATGTCACAAAACCGATGGAAGACCTCATCGGTGAAGGGGGAGAAGTCCACCCTTTGCTGGCTCATTGTTCGGAGGATGTTTTGGAATTTTATCAAAAGCATCCGGACTGCTTTTCGATTTCCCCAATTGATGCTCTTCCCCGGGATTTGAATTGGCAGGATGGAGGCGAAGAGCAGGAGTTTGCTTCCCCGAATGCAATAAAAGGAGGAACATGGGAAGTTTTTATGCGAGATTTCCCCCGTACCCTTAGAACGATTGGCCCGGATGCCAACGGTGCTTTTCGTAGTTATCTTCTCGATTACAATGTGATCAGTTTGGTTCATCCTCACCCTAATTCGGATGGGTATTACCCTGGTTTGGCAAAGTCTTGGGCGGTTGGAAAAGATGGCAGAACCGTTTATTTTCAGCTCGATCCGAAGGCAAGATACAGTGATGGAGAAAAAGTAAAAGTTTCTGATTTCTTCTTCTTTTTTTACTTTATGAGGAGTAAGCATATCCAGGCACCCTGGTACAATGATTTCTATGGTAAAGATAAATTCCAAAAGGTTACGCTTTATGATGAAAAAACCCTTTCAATTACCTTTTACAAGGCGAAACCAGATGTAGTAGAGCGGGTATCCATTCGGGCAAAACCAGAGCATTTCTATGAAGAACTCGATGGCGAATTCCTGAGCAAGTATCAGTGGAATCCCGAACCTACGACTGGGGCTTATGTGGCTTTGCCTGAAAATGTGGACAAAGGAAAGTCAGTTACCCTCCTGCGACAGAAAGATTGGTGGGCGGATGAAAAAAGGTTTTTCCGTTACCGCTATAATCCAGAAAAAATTAAAGTCAGCGTAGTCAGGGATTATAACAAAGCATTTGAGGTTTTTCTCAAAGGGGGTGTGGATATGTTCGGCTTGGCGAAGACGGAATTTTGGTACGACAAGCTCCCCAACAATCACGAACTGGTTCAAAATGGTTATCTTTCAAAAGTTACTTTTTTTAACCAAACTCCTCCCCCGTCTTACGCATTGAGAATCAACTCACAGAAGCCACCTTTTGATGATTTGAATATTCGGATCGGCTTTCATCACGCCATGAATTTCGATATGGTTCTTGAGAAAATTTTTAGGGGTGATTTTGTGCGCATGAACACAGTTGCAGACGGCTATGGTGGGCGTTCTCACCCAACATTAAGGGCAAGGGAGTTTTCAATTGAAAAAGCTTTGGAACATTTTGCCAAGGCTGGCTTTAACGAAAGGGGAGGAGATGGAATATTGGTAAACTCTAAGGGCGACAGGCTTTCCATTGAATTACTCACGGGCTACAGGCATTTCGAGGATGTCTTGGTCGTACTAAAGGAGCAGGCAAAGAAAGCCGGACTGGAACTTAAGCTGAAGGTTTTGGAGCCTACAGCAGCATGGAAAGCAGCCAATGAAAAAAACCATCAAGTGATATTTTCTGCATTTAATTCTTTTGTGGAGCTCTTTCCCAGGTTTTGGGAACCTTATCACTCAGATAATGCCTATCAGGAGGTTGGGGACTCAAAGTTTGAGAAAGACGGTTCACTCAAGCCGAATCTGACCACAAAAGTTAGTACCAATAATTTTACCCAAACAGCTGTTCGTGAAATTGATCATTTGATTAACAAATATAGGGAAGAAGAAGATTTGGGCAAAATTACAGAAATGGCTCATCAACTAAGTAAAATGATACATGATCACGCTGTTTGGGTTCCTGCATGGAAGAAACCTTGGCTTAGGATTGGACATTGGAACTGGGTTAAGTTTCCTGATGATTGGGGACCGAAAGAAACGCGTGATTATGAAGAATTTCAGGTTTTCTGGATAGACCAGCCGGAAAAAGAAAGGATATTGAAGGCAATGGAAGCCGGTAAACCTGTAGCCGACAAGCCAACTCTTCGAATCTACGACAAGTACAAATCCAATTAGGTCGAAAAATCGATTTAATGACTGAAATAGACCAGATTTCACCCTTACTTGAAATAAGAGATCTTTCGGTTCGATTTAAAACCGATGAGGGTGAAGTGGAGGCATTGGATAAAGTAAGCCTTGAAATAAAACCGTGCCAAACGGTTGGAGTTGTGGGTGAATCAGGATGTGGAAAAAGCGTAACTGCTTATTCAATTATGAGGCTTCTTCCCAGACCAATGGGTATGATCTCGAACGGACGTATACTTTTTCAGGGTAAAAACCTCCTTGATCTAAGTACAGAAGAAATGCGAGATATTCGGGGCAATGAGATAGGGATGATTTTTCAGGAGCCAATGAACGCACTCAACCCGGTGCAAAAAATTGGCAAACAGCTAAGTGAGGTTTTTTCCTTGCACCAGCAAGATGATAACCACCAAGCATGGTTGAGGTCAATCGATATGCTTGAAGCCGTTGGTATTCCATCTGCAGAGAACCGAATGCACGAATACCCTCACCAATTATCGGGCGGGATGAGGCAAAGGGTGGTAATTGCAATGGCTTTGGCATGCAAGCCAAGTTTAATCATAGCGGACGAACCCACCACTGCACTGGATGTCACTGTACAGGCTCAGATATTAGATCTCCTCCAAAATTTACAGAAGGAAACGGGTTGCTCCATTCTGCTTATAACTCATGATTTGGGTGTGATTGCCGAAACTTGCGATCAGGTTTGCGTGATGTATGCGGGTAGGGTTGTCGAAAAGGGGGTAGCCGAAAAAGTATTTGCGTCACCCCAGCATGCCTACACGCAAGACTTGCTCGGTTCAATACCTCGGCTTGATGGTCATTCCAAAGCCAGACTGAAGACAATTGAGGGGATTGTGCCCAGTTTGTTCGAATTGAACGAGGGTTGCCGTTTCGGTCCTAGGAGCTGTCGGGACCATACGGAAGAACAGCTATCACAAAGACCTGATTTTAAAGAGATTTCAAGCGGACATTGGGTGGAAGCTTGTCCGGTTTGTACCCAGACATGATCAAAGGAAGCGAATTTTTACGCTTAGATAATCTAAGAGTGCATTTTCCCGTCCGGGGTGGTGTTTTCAAAAAAGCAATTGGGTATTGCAAGGCAGTCGACGGCGTAAGCTTTTCACTTAAGAAGGGTCAGACTTTAGGATTGGTTGGGGAATCCGGTTGCGGCAAGTCCACCTTGGCGAAGTCAATTGTTCGTCTGTTGAGACCAACATCTGGCAAGATCCATTTCAAAGATTACACTACTGATGATATCGAGAGGCGAAAGGACTTTTGCAAATCCGTACAAATGGTTTTTCAGGATCCTGCCGAGTCCCTCAACACTAGAATGACCGTTGGTGCCATTATTCAGGAACCTTTGGATATACATGGTCTTGGCAACAGGGATGAAAGGCCCGTGCGAGTGAAAGAACTTCTTCAAAAAGTAGGACTCCCAGTGAGTGCGACAAGAAGGTATCCCTTTGAGTTTTCGGGAGGTCAACGTCAGCGTATTGGCATTGCGCGTGCCCTTGCGGTTAGCCCTGAGCTTTTGGTTTTGGATGAGCCCGTCTCGGCATTGGATGTATCGGTACAAAGCCAGGTGCTAAACCTGCTCTTGGATTTGCAAAATGAGTTAGGGTTGAGTTATTTGTTCATCGCTCACGACTTGGCCGTGGTGAAACACGTTTCAGATATCATTGCCGTTATGTACTTGGGCAAGATCGTTGAGATTGCCTCTGCGGAAGAGCTTTATTCGAATCCTCTACACGCTTACACCAAGGCACTAATTTCGGCGATACCGGTTCCTGACCCAAGCGTCAAAAGAAAGCGGATTGTCATCCCCGGAGATGTGCCCTCTCCGATCGACCCACCTCCCGGGTGCGCGTTTGGTCATCGGGTCAATGCCAAGAATTATCCGGCAAGTTTGGGTATGCCCCTGGGATTGAAGGAGGTTGTCGCTGATCACTGGGTTTTGGATTGTCCCTGCTGTATTGAAGAGGGTTGACTTCTTCCATCTTTAAAAAAGACTTGCGACGGACTTCCAAGATAACTTTAATCACACAAGCCCCAGTCAAAATGATTTTTTTAATCAAACGATATATCTTTGCCTTTGTATCCATTGCATGGATCTTTAATTTGCAGGGCCAGAATCCAGCCGATATGCCTTTGAGACAAGTTATAGAACTTGCTCAAAATATGATCGGAAAAGGTGATTTTGCCGGAGCATCCCCATTTCTTGATGAACTTGAGATTCGTTTTGAAGATGAGAAAGATCCTGCCGTGGAAAAGATTCTTCAACAATTTGGTTTTGTTAGAGGAATTGGTTACCTGCAAAGTTTTGCCAAGACTGGAGATAAGGACTTTATTGTTAGGGCTGCCAAGGCGTTTGCATTTTTTGCTGAAAAGTTTCCAAATGACCCCAAAGCAGTCATGGCGATGCAAAAAAGGACTGATTGCCTTAGATCTTTACAAGAATGGAAACAGGCGGCTAGCGTCATAGAGATTCTTTTGGATCCGCAGAAACCTTACCGTAAGCAAATTCTCAAGAGAAGTGAGTTATTGAATCTTTATTACGGCAAAGCTCAATGTTACCATATCGAGCAGGATTGGGGGAAGGGTGAGCCTGCATTCCGTGAACTTTTGAAATATGCTGATGTGGCAAAAGATGAAGACAGAGCTGCATACGCGGTTTCCTGCTTGACTGAAATGTTTGTTCAAAACAAACGCATCGATGAAGTCTTTCCTTTTCTGCCCCGACTTTCCGGGGACACTCCTGCCAGATACGATTTGAGATTAAACGTTAATCTTATGCAGGGCGCACAACAATTGAAGGATGCAGAACGTCATGTTGAAGCGTCCTTGTTCTACTCTTTGACAATGACCACAGAGGAAATTGTAACTTATTACACTGAGAGGCAAAAGAGACTGGAAACCGAACGGACCAGGCTTGAGCAGTTTGTTAAGTTGCGAGGGCAGGGAATGCCGCGAAGGAGGCTTGATGTCCTAAATGAAAAAATCAACCAACTGGCCATGCAACTGACCAGTGCGAAAAGTCACTTGAAGTTAGCCAAAACCACCCCATCTTTCACAACCACGTTAAGATGGAGAAAGGCAGACAATTTTCAGGCAACTAAAAGAGACTGGGAATCTTTCTGGGCATTTTATTGGTTGTACAACGACTTTCCCGAGCATGAAATGGTCGAGAATTTCCTCTATGCCGCATTTGCTTCCGCCAATACGGTCAAGTTTCGCGAAAAGTCCATTGAGCTCGGAGAGTTATACTTGAAGAACAAAACATGGAAGAAGTTTCGCCCCGACGTCACCTTTATCATGTGCAATGCCTACAGGGAACAGGCAGACAATCTTAGGAAACTCTATTTGAGTTTGCAAACAGCCGTTTCGACTGTCGACAAGGACCGAGCATCAAAAGCAAAAGTCCAATCAGAAGAGTATTACCAGAGGTTTTTCGGTTTGTGCGATGATTTCCTTAATGTAATGCCAGAGCATAAATATGCTAAGGATTTTGTTAACATGATGGGAGCAGTCTACTTTGGAACGAAAAGGTATGATCAGCTTCTTAACAAATTTGCAGGTTATGTGAACGGAGAGATGAATCCCTCCATGGGCTTTGTGAACAGGGAGGATTTTCGCAATAGTCCCGGAATGGCGACTGCTCATTACATGAGTGGCTTGGCCTTGCTTGCGACTGGTAGGTTTGACGAGGCAAAGCCGATGCTTGCCGCTGTTGTCGGAGTGAATGTCGAAGGCTTACCATTGGATGATGGAGCCCTGACCACTTATGAAAGTGAGGAGGAACAATGATGTTCATTTTTAAGTTCCGATTTTGCATTCATCTTATCCTTTCTCTGTTCATTGCCTGCTTGTTTTCTTGTGGGGGTGATGAAGAGGTCAGTGCAGAAAAAGTCGAAGACGATAAGCCTCCCAGCAATCAGGCTGTAACTGAAGAACAAAATGAAGCCGTTACAGATTCTTCGGATGACGTGCTTGTTATTGACGAACCTGAAAAAAAGATAATTCCGAACCCCAATGGTGTATATTTACCCACTGGGAAAGAGGAAAGCGGAAAGCCTGTGTTTGAAAACCAAGAGGGTTTTTCTCTGTGGTTTGATAGCCAAAAGTGGAAAATTACAGACAAAATCGGTGGGGGAAAAACAATTTCTGTAGGAGAGGATTCGATTAATGCTGAATGGAAAAACGGAGCCAAGGCTCGCTTCTATCCAGATGAGGAATATGCCAAGGACGCGACATTTCGTTTGGCAGTAGCCTTTCAGGGGTCGGAAGACAACAAGAATGCGATACGATTATTTGAACAATTCGTCATGGATTACCCTGACGACAAGCTTGTTGCCGAAGCTTACTTGAGCCTAGGTGATCTATCCATCAGTGAAGTTGGGCCAGATGAACAACCTTCCTTTGAACAAATCTCGAAAGCTAGAAAAAATTACCAAATGGTTCGGATTAAATCGGATAGCATCAGCCTTTTATCAGACGCGACATTCAATGAGGGGGGCTTGTTGGAAAGGGTTGCGGAAAACCCCGAAGGTTTGGTTAATTATTACTACAAATTCGACAAGAACAACGATGAGGGATTGCAAGAAAACGAATTCTCCAACTCCGACATAAATGCTTCCAAGCCATTTGAGGATTATGATCTTAATGGGGATAAGCAACTCGATTTTGGTGAGCTTTTTGATCTTGCGTCCTTTGAAACCTACTTGGAGATCGAGAAACTTTTTCGTGCCTACAATGACAAAAATAAAGACACCGAAGGGGCAAGAGTCTCACAAGCCACAGATAAGATTGGTTTTGCATGTGAAAAGCAGGGTAGGCCTTCTGAAATGCTTAAAATATACTACGCTAATATTGAGAAGTTTGGCAATGACCCCAAGAGTGTAGGCGTTGACGACATCCTCAAGAAGTATACCAAGAAGTACACAGAGTATGAAAATCTATACGGCTCGACCCTTGATCTTTTGAAAAAACTGCAAGCCCCTCAAGAGTCCGTCTCTTTTTCATATGTTAACCGCAAGGGCATAGAAGAGAGTCATGCAGGAACAGTTGAGGAAATCTTAAAGGACAGAAGGAAGCTTCTGCCTTTTTTGAACGCAAATTTCAAAGGTATGGATCAAAAGGTTTACAGCGAGGTTGCCAGACTCAAGGGTGCAATCTTTATAAACCCTGATCATTCAAAGAAATTTCAGGGTTATTTGAAAAGATTTCAGGAATATCAAGACAATTTCCCAAGTGACCAATCACCAGAAACTGCATTTTCTAAATTGCTCCAACAGGCAATTGCCTCAGGGCAGAAATCACTTGAACTTAGAATGCGTGCGGCACTTGATTCCGTAGGATCTAATGCCGGGGGTCCTTATTCCCCCGATAGAGGTGATTTCCCTATGGCAAGTCCCGGCGTTTTGGTTTGGATGGCAGATAAGATGATTTCTCAGAATTCTCTTGATGATGCGGTTGCCGCAATGGAATTGCTGGTTGATGTCTATGGAGAATCCGGAGGTGAATTCCTATTTGATGCCAATTACCTCTTGGGTCAAGCCAAAGAGAAGGAAAGGGATTACCAGTCAGCGGCACTTTATTTTGATGCAGCACTCACTAACTCCTCTTGGCATGCCAACTCTGACGACGCAAGAATGAGAAAAGGTAAATCACTCTTTGAAGTTGCCAAGTCGACCAAGGAAGAATCATCTTATGAACAAGCAATATCCTCTTTTGAGGAAATTAGAGGTAATACGGAGGCTTCATTGGATCAACGAGCCGAATCTTCATTTATGATGGGGGAGTGTCGAAAAAACCTCAGAGATTATGCGGGTGCAGCTTTTCTCTATCTTGAGACAACACTGAATTTTCCAAGTGCCACTAAATGGGCGCCCAAATCCTTTGAGCAGGCAATTCGCTGTTATGAACAGGCTGGGATGGCCGGGCAGGTTAATGTGATTGAAAAACAATATGCCGATTGGCAAAGAAAATTCTTGAACTGATGATGCGCCTTTTAAAACATAAAGTTTTCAGTTTTCTTGTGCTGGTAGTTCCAACTTTTGGCCAGCAGACTCAAGATTTCTTCAAAGTTTACGCTGGCGAACTGCCCGTAAAAGTTTTTTACGGTCTAAAACCGCAGCCTATGAGTTTGGTTGGCGTCGACACAACCAAGGGAATTATCTATGGCAAACAGGGTGGAGGTCAGGTGCAGCTTGAGTTGCGTGGGTTGAAGCGTCAAAACATCAAGGGATTCGTATATGAATGGCCAAGAAACGAGAAGCAGGCTTTGAGAAATCTTTCCAATGAACAGTATGATGAGCGTTTTTTACAGGCTGTTCGACCCGTAATCTATAAGTTGATGCGGTATCTTGAAATCCCCAATGACTATTTTCCCATTCATGATGATTGCCTTAGTTATGTTCAAGCCCTGCTGGGGATGGAAAAATTGGATGAGGCGTTTTATGTGTTGGCAAGACTCAATCTGGCAAAGTTGGATGAATATGGTTACAGGGAATTTTCTGAGGCATCCCTTGACCTTGCTGGTAAACTGATTGCCCAAAATTCCAAATCTGCCAAGACCGCAAGAGCACTTCTTCAGCGCGTTCAAATAAGGAATGATAGTGGTGATCATGCTTCTTATTTAAGATTAGCCAATTCCCTGAGAGATCAAGAATTGTTTAACGAGGCAATCTCTGAATATGCCCGGCTAGGACCTATTGTGTCACAAAGTCCTGGCAGTCCTTACAAGACAGTTTTGGACTTATGGCCGATTTATTGTTACATTAAATTGTACGAAACATACACCAAGTTTGCGTCACGGGACAAAAGATACGCAGCTGCCGCTGGCAAGATGTTCAATACTGCTTTGCAAACTATTAAGAAAATAGATGAAAATCCACCGTCGAGACAAAGCAATGAGTACTCCCTTTATAAACTCATCAGATCCCTAATTCGAGTACAGTATGCCAGACAATATGAAGCCACTGGTGATTTGCTGAAATCTGCCGAATACTATCGCCAATCGGTTCTTGAGGTTACTGAAGGAATCGTTAATGCCAGAGTAGGTTTAGAGTGGTTGCCCGAGTCTCTGATCATGGCAGCAGAGGCCTACGAAAACCTTGAACTTAATGACGCAGCTCGTAATGTTTACGAGCAAGTGAGAATTTTCTACAAATCAACAAAATGGGAAAAAATTAGCGTCGATAAGCTTGCTGCCCTTCCTCCTCCCGCATGATCTAATCCTTGTATTGACCCAAACTCCATTATAAGACTTTCTATTAATATAAATTACATCATATGAAATCCGGAAACAAACGAATCCTTTTAACAATCGCCCTTGTGTTTTCAATGCTCAGCCCAGACATGTTGGTGACAGTCGCCCAAGCGCAAACGAAGAGTTTTGGTGATCAACTTGTTGATTCGCTGGGAATCTTCATTGCACCTTTTGCAATAATGATTCTTGGTGGCTTTACGCTTATCATCTACAACGGTATAGCAATTCGAAGGAAGGCTTTCATCAAGGATGACGTAGTGCAACCCATTATGCAGGAACTCCAGAATCTGAACATTGAGGGTGCTAAGGCTTTATGTGATCAATATAAATTACCTGTGACTGGTGTGCTAAAAGGAGGCCTGGAAAGGATTCAGGACGATGAACTTGACATTGAGTCGATTGAAAAGGGATTGGAAGAAGCGTCAGGACTTGAATTAGCGAAGCCATTTACATGGATTAATTTGCTCAATACCATAGGTTCAATTGCTCCAATGATTGGATTGCTTGGTACGGTAACGGGTATGATTGGAGCATTTAATGTATTGACTGAATCTGGTATGGGAGGTGAGTCTAGTAAGCAAATGGCTGGTAATATCGGAAGTGCTCTATGGACTACCGCTGCTGGACTGGTGGTTGCGATTCCTACTCTCATAGCCTACTTCCTATACAAGACCAAATTTGGAAACATTGTGGCTGCNGTTAATCAGGTTGCTGGTGAAATGGTTTTTACTCTCGTGAGGGCTGCAAGAGGTGGTTTTGACGGTGATGAAGGTGATGAAGGAGATGCTGAATATTATGAAGAGGAAGCAGTCCCTCAGGCAGCACCTCCCCCTGAGATTCCCCCACCTGCCGAATAATTGATTTTTTAATTTTAGCGAGTTCTCCATTACGAAGTGAAAGGATTTCAACCTCCAGAGACTAACGACAGCCCTGATCTCACACCGATGATCGATGTTGTGTTTCTTTTGATTGTTTTTTTCATGGTTGTGGCTCAGCGTATGTCTGAGCAGTATATTGAATTGTCCGCATTGGCTGTTGCAGGAAATTCAAAAGTTGAAGAAGCCCCTCCATCCCGAACAATTATATCAATAGATGAAACTCCTGAAGGACAGAAAATCTATTGGGGAGAAGCTCTTATAGATATGTCACAGATCGGTTGGTGTGTGAAAAAGAACCCTGATTGGAAAGTTTTTCTTAGAGTTCATCCCAAAGTCACTCATGCGGTTGTCCAAGATGCGATGAAGGAAATAGGAAATGCTGGACAAGCTGACATCATCTTTGGTACATGGCAGACAGCGGGCTAATCAATTGATTTGACGAATTGACATGAGTGCACTTAAAAAAATCTTGCAGGATGTAGATGAAGTTGATCTTACACCCATGATTGACGTTACCTTTTTGCTACTCATTTATTTCATGGTGACTACAATGTTGAAACAGCCAGAAGCGGAACTTTCAATACAATTACCAGGAAAGCCTCAAAGCAGTGACATTACTCCCATGGACATGCTGAAAGTGAGAATTGGGGATGAAGGGGAAGTTTATTTGAACGGTTCTGAAATAGAAGATGGATTTGATCTTTTAATGCCTGATTTGGTTGCCAATCTCAAAACACAGAAAGCAATGAGAGATCAGTTGATCAATAGTGGAGCTAAATCTAAAGAAGAAGCTGAGCTTAAAGTGGAAATAGAATCGTCAGGTATAGCCGAGCACCAAGCTTCAATAAGTGTACTTAATGCTTGCTCTTCTGCAGGAGTCAACAAGGTGACCTTCACCTTCCAATAGAACCTTATCACTCTTCTCGAATTTTCGTGTCTGAGATTGTAAAGAAATTTCTCCACACTCGAATGAGGGTGAGTGATCTCGAGAAAACGGTAGATTTTTACAAAGAGGTTTTCGGTTTGGAAGTAACTCGCAGGCATCAATCGCCACGCGGTTCTCAGCTTGCTTTTCTTGCCGTCCCAAATAGCGATGAGGAAATCGAACTCACTTATTTCCCAGGTTCCGGACCAGTAGAGGTTCAGGAAGATTTGATGCATCTCGCATTTGAAGTGGAAGACATGAATACTTTTGCAGACCATATTAAATCGGTTGGGTATGAGTTTAGTGACGGTCCGACCGAAAGTTCTTCGGGTTCTACTTTCGCTTTTGTGGATGCGCCCGAAGGCTATGAGGTGGAAATCATTCAAAAGCCTAAGTAATTAGGCTTTGTATTTAAGTGTACACCGTTTTAATCCTTATGGGAGTTTCCGGTTGCGGAAAAACCCTTATTGGAAAAAAATTGGCGAAAGAGTTTAGGTGCCAATTTATCGAGGGTGATGATTACCATTCAGCGGAAAATAAGGAGAAGATGGAGCGTGGTATGGGATTGGACGATAAGGACCGGCAAGGCTGGCTAATTGCTTTACGGGATTGTTTATCTGAATCAAGCGGTCTGGCTGTTTTGTCCTGTTCAGCCCTAAAAAGATCATACAGAAATATTCTTAGCAAAAACCCCAATCAAACAGTGTTTATTCATCTTGTCCTCGATCAAAAAAAACTTGAACAAAGACTTAAATCTCGCCGAGGTCATTTTTTTAACCCTTCACTTCTTCAAGATCAATTAAATACCCTTGAAGGATTAGATTCTACAGAGATTGGCTTTACGGTAAATTCTGATCAAAATACGGAAAAAATCATTGCGGATATCCTGAGTAAACTGAACGATAAAAAATATGAATTTCAATACGCCTAAAAATTTCTCATCCATATTCATAACAGTGCTTGCACTATCCATGGGAGGCTGTGTCGTAACAAAGCACAACCGAGCAAAAGTATCCAATGAATCAGAAATGATCCTGTTCGATGGTAAAAGTCTTGATAATTGGCAGAAGACCGACTTTGCGGGGAAAGGAGAGATTTTTATAGATAAGAATGGAAGTTTGGTTCTGGAGATGGGTGCCGAACTTTCAGGACTGCATTGGAAAGGTGAAGATTTGCCCACTTCAAATTATGAGATATCGCTACAAGCCATGCGAACCATGGGCAGCGATTTTTTCTGTGGACTTACTTTCCCATATAAAGAGACACATGCGACCTTAATTCTTGGGGGCTGGGGCGGATCTTTAATTGGAATTTCCAGCTTGGATGATTTTGATGCTTCGGAAAATGAGACCGGCGATGCCTATATTTTTGAGGATAATCAATGGTATGATGTCAGACTTAAGGTGACTGATTCAGAATTTACTGTGTGGATAGACGGGAAGTCAGTAATCGATTGTGAGGTTGAGGGTAGGAGAGTGGGCATGCGACACGGAGAAATCGAAATGTCAGTGCCCTTGGGTGTCTGTACCTTTGCCACCACGGGCGTCCTTAAGAATATTAAACTTCGTAAAATCTAAATCAGATTTTTCGAAATCTACTGGCTTTTGATCTCTTTTAAACGGAGTTGCCCACATGCAGCATCGATGTCGTGCCCCTTTTCCATTCTTAAGGTAACCCGTGGAGCCTTTTCTCTTTCAACCGTTTTGTAAAAAGCATTGATTTGCTCTTTCTCCGGTCTTTCCCAGTCGAGTCCGTCTACTCGATTATAGGGAATTAAATTTACCTTGGCATTCAGTCTTTGAGCATGTTCTGCAAGAAGCTCCGCCTGCTTAAGGTCATCATTTACGCCCTTGATTAAAATGTATTCGAGGGTGATCATCTTTTTTCTCTGCCCGATGAATTTCTCACAAGCTCCCAGGAGTTCAGTCATCGGATAGCGTTTGTTGATCGGCATAATTTTGCTGCGGGTCTCATCATCTCCTCCGTGCAAAGAAATTGCCAATCGGATCTGAGCTGGAAAATTTGCGAGTTCCAATATTTTGGGGACAAGCCCACTGGTTGACAGAGTGATGTGTCTTGCACCAATTCCAAGTCCTTGTGGAGAAAGAATAGTGTCCAGAGCAGGGAGCAGGGCAGGGAGGTTGGCCAAGGGCTCGCCCATGCCCATGAAGACCAAATTATCGATTCTTCTCCCTGCCTCATTCCTCGCCATTAAAACCTGTCCAACAATTTCTCCCGTTGTGAGGTTTCTTTTGAGCCCGTCCAATCCGCTGGCACAAAACTTACAACCCAGTGCACAACCAACCTGAGTTGATACGCAGAGTGTCAATCTTGATGCTCTTACCCCTTTAGTTCCCTCGGTGGCACGAATGAGAACACTTTCGATGAATTGATTGTCCCGTAGTTTCCAGAGTATCTTCTGCGTGGTATCCGTTGACCCTTGGACTTTTACTGGCTCCATAGGGGCTAAATCAACTTTCTTGGCCAGGTCACTCTTTAAATTCTTGGGTATGTTTGACATTTTATCCCATTGGAGAAAGCCTTTTTCGAATATCCAGTGTCTTACCTGTTCTCTGCGATACTTCGGTACATCATCCCATTCCCATTTTTCAAAGGGAGTATCCAGCAACAATGGTTTAGGAAAATTTACCACAAACCATCAATATCTTTTCAGTCTTCGTTGTGCAACGAGGATTAGCAGCAAGAAGAGAGCCCGCTTGGTTTGCTTAAGCGATGACCTGGTGAATTGGTTCTGCTCCCTCGACCCCAACAAGGCTCTTATCGAGGCCTCCATGGAAGTAGGTTAGATTGTTTGGATCCAAGC
>NZKO01000001.1 GCA_002692535.1 Opitutia bacterium | reverse complement strand
CAAAAGTGCGTTGAATGCATTGAAAAAGAAGTCGAGCCTGGCATCTACAACATGACCAATTCGGGTTCAATTACCACCCGACAAGTTACAGATTGGCTGGCAGAAGAAGGAGTTACTGATAAAGAGTTTAAATTTTTTGAAAACGAAAATCATTTCATGGAAAATGCTGCTATGACTCCTAGGTCAAATTGTGTGCTAGATACATCTAAGGCAGAAAGAGCGGGTATTGGAATGAGTCCTGTGGAAGAAGCGATTCGTGATTCTATGAAGAAAATGGCAAGAGAGGTAGTAGCTTGAAAGCTTTACTTGTTACGGGAGGATTAGGATTTATTGGATCCAATTTTATCCGTCTTCTTGTAGGTTCTGGGCAATTCGAAACAATCATTAATTTCGACAAACAGACCTATGCGGGTAATCCTGAAAACTTGTGGGATGTAGAAGACGATGAGTCTTACAAATTTATAAAGTCAGATATTTGTGACCGTGAAAAAATTTTGATGATATTGGAGCAATTCCAAATTGATGCGATCGTCAATTTTGCCGCTGAAAGCCATGTTGACCGTTCGATTGAAGGGCCTGAACCATTTGTGCAGACCAATGTAATTGGAACTTTGCGACTATTGGAAGCGGCAAAGGATTATTTGTCTAGCGTTTCAAGGGCAAAAAAAGAATCCTTTCGTTTTCTGCATGTGTCCACCGACGAAGTTTATGGATCATTGAAACTGGATGATTCTCCATTTTGCGAAAAAACACCCTATGCTCCCAACAGCCCATATTCGGCTTCCAAAGCTTCTGCTGATCATTTGGTTCGTTCTTATCATCACACATTTGAGTTACCAACTCTTACCACCAATTGCTCCAACAATTACGGACCTTATCAATTTCCAGAAAAGCTAATTCCCTTGATGATTTTGAATGCATGCGAAGGGAAAAATCTGCCAATCTATGGTGATGGTTCCAATGTAAGAGATTGGTTGCATGTGGAGGATCATTGCAGAGGGATTTTATCGGTTCTTGAAAAAGGTAAAGTAGGGGAAACCTATTGTATCGGTGGTGCCTCAGAAAAGACCAACATGCAAGTTATTGATACTCTTTGTGAAATTCTTGATCGAAAATGTCCCGGGCGAGCACCTCACAATCAACTTAAGACTTTCGTTAAGGACCGTCCAGGGCATGATCATAGGTATGCAATCGATTTTTCGAAAATTCAGAATGACCTAGGTTGGGCTCCCTCCTATTCATTTGAAGTAGGTATGGAGCAAACGGTGGACTGGTATCTAAACCACCAAGAGTGGTGTATGAATGTGACTTCGGGTAAGTACAAAAGAGAAAGGTTGGGTGCGTCATGAGTTCAAGAAAGGGCATTGTATTGGCCGGTGGTTCAGGCACCCGTCTCTATCCGCTGACTATGGCGGTAAGTAAGCAACTGATGCCGGTATATGACAAACCGATGATTTACTATCCGATATCCATTTTAATGCTTTCTGGAATAAGGGAAATACTCATTATTTCAACTCCCAGAGATCTGCCCATGTTCAGGGATTTACTCGGAGATGGCTCAAGGTTTGGTGTGTCTTTTTCTTACGAAGAGCAACCATCCCCCGATGGCTTGGCCCAGGCATTTTTAATCGGAGAGAATTTCCTGGATGGTTCTTCTGCCACTCTAATTCTTGGTGACAATGTTTTTTATGGTCATGAACTGGAGAAAACCCTACAAGATGCGAATTCACGTGAAAATGGTGCCACTATATTTGGTTATCATGTCTCAGACCCGGAAAATTATGGGGTTGTGGAATTTGATCAGTTTGGGATTGCCGCTTCCTTGGAAGAAAAACCCAAGGTTCCGAAATCGAATTATGCAGTCCCAGGTCTTTACTTTTATGATTCTGAGGTTTGTTCGATCGCAAAAGATCTAAAACCATCCGCAAGGGGAGAGCTGGAAATTACAGACTTGAATCGGATTTATCTGGAATCAGGAAATCTTTCCGTTGAGGTAATGGGACGCGGCACCGCATGGCTTGATACTGGCAGTCATGATAATTTGGCTTCAGCCACTGATTTTGTGAAAGTAATAGAAAGAAGGCAGGGTCTGAAGATTGCATGCCTTGAGGAGATTTCCCTTTATAAAGGATGGATTACAAGGGAAGAATTGGTAACTTCGGTAAATTCCCATGGCTCTTCCTCTTACGGTAAGTATCTCAAATCTTTGATTTTGCGGTACTAAGAAATTGCATATCATATCATCCCATCATGATATGTTGATGGAAAAAACTTGATTTAGCTTTTGGACTATGGTGAAATACTCAAATGCCTAAGTCATTTATTTTCTCATCCGAATCAGTTGGTGAAGGTCATCCGGATAAGGTTTCAGATTCAATATCAGACAGCATCTTGGACGCTTGCCTGGAGCAGGATGCACAAAGTCGAGTTGCCTGTGAGACTTTGGTAAAAAGTAATTGTGTTACCATCGCTGGTGAAATCACCACCGGAGCAAAGTTTGATTATGAGGAAGTTGTGCGTGAGGCGATTCGGGAAATTGGCTATACAAATGACGACGACATATTTCACGCTGATAAGGTATTTGTAACCAATCAGTTGACTGCTCAGTCCCGTGACATCGGGCAGGGAGTCGATGCGAATTCAGCCGAAGGAAAAGGAACCGATGAACAGGGTGCCGGTGATCAGGGGATTATGTTTGGATATGCTTGCAATGAGACGGACGAACTGATGCCCGCACCCGTAATGTTTGCTCATAGAATTCTTCGCAAGATGGCAGAAATCAGGAAAGAAACCAATGAAGCGAGTTGGCTGCGTCCGGATTGCAAATCTCAGGTTGCTCTCAAATATGACTGTGGGGAGATGGTTGGAATCGAGAATGTAGTGGTTTCCACTCAACATTCTGCAGATGCAGACAACAATACAATTCGATCATTCATTACTGAAGAAATAATCAAACCATCACTTCCTTCAGAACTTTTATCTTCAGACACCGAGTACCTTATTAACCCAACTGGCAGGTTTGTGATCGGTGGACCAGAAGGAGATTCGGGGTTAACCGGAAGAAAAATTATTGTCGATACTTATGGTGGTTGGGGTCGCCACGGAGGGGGAGCCTTTTCGGGTAAAGATCCCAGTAAAGTCGACCGTTCGGCTGCATACATGTGCAGATGGGTGGCCAAAAACGTGGTTGCCGCAGGTCTTGCTGATCGAGCCGAATTGCAGGTTGCATACGCAATTGGTCATCCACACCCTACCAGCGTAACCATTGATTGTTTCGGAACTGAGAAAGTCGAAGAATCAAAGATTCAGGAAGCTATTCACCAGGTATTTAATTTTAAGCCTGCTGATATTGTATTTCAGTTAGATCTTCTTCGTCCCATATACAGAACGACAACACATTATGGCCATTTTGGTAAATCTGAACTTCCTTGGGAGCAAATCAATAAGGCGGAAAACCTCAAAAGGGCCGTCAGCTGAATTTACCTGATCCTATTTCCATCCAAATCCGTTATCTTAATAATGATTACCATGACAGAAACACTCACCCCCACACTTGACTATAAAGTTGCCGACATCACACTTGCTGAATTCGGTAGAAAGGAAATTTCCATTGCCGAACATGAAATGCCAGGTCTTATGGCAACTCGTGAAAAGTATGGTCCTTCTAAGCCTCTTGCGGGTGTAAAGATTATGGGTTCTCTGCACATGACCATACAAACTGCCGTACTCATCGAAACTCTTGTTGAACTAGGTGCTGACGTTCGCTGGTGCTCATGCAATATCTTTTCAACACAAGATCATGCGGCTGCTGCAATTGCTGCTGCAGGTATTCCGGTTTTTGCATGGAAAGGCGAAACCTTGGAAGATTACTGGGATTGCACTTGGAACGCCCTCACATGGCCAGACGGTTCCGGTCCCGATCAAATCGTGGATGATGGTGGTGATGCCACATTATTAATTCACAAAGGCTACGAATTTGAGAACGGTAGTGATTGGGTCAACACTCCTTCCGAAAGCGAAGAGGAACAGGTGATTAAAGAGCTACTCAAAAAAACTCTTTCTGAAAAACCAGGTCATTGGGCTGAAGTAGCAGATTCTGTTATTGGAGTTTCCGAGGAAACTACCACTGGCGTTCACCGCCTTATCCAAATGGAAGAAGAAGGAAAGCTTCTTTTTCAGGCGATCAACGTTAATGATTCAGTTACCAAATCCAAGTTCGACAACAATTATGGTTGTCGCCATTCTCTAGTTGATGGAATCAAAAGGGCGTTGGATGTTCTCATTTCTGGCAAGCTCGCCATGGTTTGTGGATTTGGAGATGTTGGAAAAGGCTCTGCAGACTCGTTGGCTAATGAAAAAGCAAGGGTTATGGTTTCTGAAATCGATCCAATCTGTGCCTTACAGGCATGCATGGCAGGCTATCAGGTTACAACAATTGAGGATGCACTTGAAACTGCGGACATTTTTGTGACCACCACTGGCAACAAGGATATCATAACTGCCGAGCACATCAGCAAGATGAAAGATCAGGCAATCGTTTGCAATATTGGACACTTTGATAACGAAATCCAAGTTGCTGAACTCGAAAAGATGCCAGGAGTCACCAAAGAGATTATTAAAGATGACTCAGTACCTGGTGGCCCTGTGAGTCGTTTTACCTTCCCTGATGGTAAAAGCATTTATTTGTTGGCTGAAGGTAGACTTATCAATCTTGGCTGTGCAACGGGTCATCCTAGTTTCGTAATGTCCAACAGTTTCACCAATCAAACCATTGCTCAAATCGATATCCGCAACAATCGCGATCGGCAAATTGGAGTTACTCGCCTTAGCAAAGAACTGGACGAGGAAGTTGCTCGCTTGCACTTAGACAAGCTCGGAGCGAAACTCACTAAGCTTTCTTCCGAGCAAGCAGATTACATCGGGGTCCCTGTCAATGGTCCTTACAAGCCAGAACATTACAGGTACTAACCAAAGTAACATTTTCTATAAGGGCAGTCCAAACTTGGACTGCCTTTTTTTTGATACATTGACCATTGGGATGTTACCTAATATTGATTGTGGTAATGTTTTTTGATGAAACCAAAGTTTTTCTAAAAGCCGGTAATGGTGGAGATGGTTGTATGTCATTTCTTCGTCAGAAATATATGCCCAAAGGCGGGCCAAATGGAGGAAATGGTGGCAAAGGTGGAGATCTAATACTACAAGCGGACGAAAATGTGTCAGATCTTCGTAATTATCATTTCAAAAAGCATTGGAAGGCAAAAAATGGTGAACCGGGTAGGGGCAGTGATCAAAATGGTCGTGGCGGAGATCCTTGCGTTTTAAAAGTGCCGATGGGGACTGAAGTAAGGGAGATGCATTCCGGGGATTTGATCTGTGAACTTCTTGTGCATGATCAGGAGATTCTTTTGCTTGAGGGAGGCAAAGGTGGGAGAGGAAATGCAACCTTCAAAAGCTCGATCAATCAGACTCCCCGTCAATTTACGGAAGGTAAGATTGGCATGGAAGGGGAGTACAAATTTACGCTCAAGACCATAGCAGACATAGGACTGGTTGGCTTTCCCAATGCGGGGAAATCAACCCTGCTCAATGTTATGTCGAATGCCACGCCCAAAATTGATTCCTATCCCTTTACAACCTTGGTTCCAACGGTGGGAGTAATTGATTATCCTGATGAGTTCAAAACTCTAACCATGGCCGATGTTCCCGGATTGATTGAGGGAGCGGCGGAAAACCGTGGTCTGGGTCATAGATTTCTACGACATGTTGAAAGATGTCAATTACTCTTGTTTCTGCTAGATCTTGCAGCAACCGATGGCCGTAACCCTTGTGATGACTTTGAACATCTTAGAAACGAACTTATCGAGTATGATCCATCACTTGGACAAAAGCCCTTCTTGGTTGCCGGAAATAAAATTGATGAGGAATCCACGGATCAATACGTCAGGGAATTCAATCAACGCTTTCCAGGTATTGAAATTATTCCAATTTCAGCCGTATTGGAGGAAAATATATCCTTGTTGAGGAAGAAGTTGATCGAAGAGCTTAATTAAAAAGAAAATGATTAGGCTCGGTCAGTATTATTCTGAAAGCAAGTCAGTTTATGGGTAACCCCATTATTGTCGGAGTAATGAAAATGCACTTCTGAATGGGAACTGATGGTTGAAATTCCTCCAATCCCTTATCGAAACCGAGCCAATCAAATTCTAAAAAAAGAGTAATTCCCATTCTTTTTTTCACATAAAAAAATAAAAATATTTTCTACTTGATTTGCACAAACGTTTGTGCAAAAAGAAAAAAATGGGAATCAAAAACGGGGTGGACTCGAAAAAAATTTCAATTTCCGGTGATCGGGCGGGGGAACGCCTTCTTCAGGGTGTGGAAAGAAGGATGAAAACTTCCCGCCCGATCGCTCCGGAAAATCAGGAAAAGATCGATCGTATTTTATTCGAGATGAAGAATTCTTCGGATCGTATGGAACGGTTGCTCGAGGTTTTTAACCGCATGAACCGAGGATTGTGACCGAAAAACTCAAAAAATCTCTCTCCAAGGTTGCCTCCCTTATGGGCAGAAAGGGAGGCAAGTCAGGTAGGGGAAAGGCCAAAGTTCGGGGTAATGCGAGTTACTATCGTGATATGCAGAGAAAGTCTGTTGAATCCAGATTGTCTGGGCGGAACCGGAACAGCTCCGATTCCTAGATAAATAGAATTACGGCTCAAGCCGCTTCTTTTTGTTTTTCCGATCGAACGAAAACCGGTTTTTCGGGCGAACTGTCGTTTGAGGAGAACTGATAACCGTGATAATTGAATTGATCAAGTTCTGCTGGATTTTGAATACGGTTGGAAATCAGAAAGTTGGCCATGTATCCGCGGGCTTTCTTTGCATAGAAACTGATGATCTTATATTTTCCGTTTTTCTCATC
Source organism: Opitutia bacterium (assembly GCA_002692535.1). GTDB lineage: Bacteria > Verrucomicrobiota > Verrucomicrobiia > Opitutales > Seribacteraceae > Seribacter. The sequence goes on along the minus strand of NZKO01000001.1, from coordinate 23,349 downwards.
AAGGAAGGTGGGCGAGATGATTTCACCCTCAATCTTTGAGGATTGAGCCGCCTTGAAATATTCCTGGGAAGCCAAATTGATAATGTGTTTGGACTTATTTTTACTTAGATCCTGATTGATTTGTTTGGCTAAGTTGTCCCCCCAAAAAGCATATAGATCTTTGCCTTTGGGGTTGGAATAAATTGTGCCCATTTCCAAACGGTAAGGTTGGATCAGGTCAAGAGGTTTCAAAATTCCATATAATCCGGAAAGTACCCTTAAATGTTTTTGAGCATAGGTAAAGTCTGACTTGCTGAATTCCCACGCCCGCAGTCCTTCGTAGACATCTCCCTTAAAGGCAAGAATGGCCTGCTTAGCGTTTTCTTGATCGTGCTTTGATTTCCATTTCTGGAAACGCTCACGGTTCAAGTCCGCAAGTTTGGGACTTATACTCATCAGGTTGGCAACCTCTTCTACTTTGAGTTTTGAAAGTCCTTTGATTAGATCACATGTTAAGTTCAAAAACTCGGGTTGTGTGCAAACGGAGGTTTTGGATGGAGTCTCAAAATCTAGAGTTTTGGCAGGTGAAAGAAGCGAAATCATGGTTAGAGTTTTATTTTATTTTCTTAAAATTGAAATTCAAATGTGAATTATTATTCAATGCAATCTTTCTTGTATTTCAGACCCTTTTCGTTTTTTTCCATTCGTTGTTGCCCAAACGCAAAAATGTCTTTTTCTCGACTCATAATGTATCCAATCATCATTTTCCTTTTGCTCATGCTCAACTGGGTCATTCTTTCTGGCAAGTTCGATGCATTTCACTTGGGATTGGGTGTAATTTCCTGCTTGGTGGTAACTTGGATATCGCAGGATCTCCTTTATCACGACCGGCGTAAGGGGATTGGAGAAAGACTCAGGGAGGCAGGTGCGTTTATCCAATATTTGCCCTGGATCACCTGGGAGGTGGTAAAGGCAAACCTCCATGTTTTCAAGTTGGCCATGACCAAACAGGGCCAGGAGGAGATGTCTCCGCGGGTGGTCACTTTTGAGACTTATTTGAAGACAGATTTTGCCAAATTCGTTCTTGCCAATTCCATCACGCTAACTCCGGGAACCATTACCATGTTGATTCGGGGAGATGTCTTTCACATTCATACCATGAGCCAATTTTTGGAAGATGATCTTTTGACCGGTGCCATAGAAAGAAAAGTGGCCGAGGTATTCGAACCCGAGGTGTTGTCCAAGAAATGACCGAGTGGTTTGCAATGGTGATGGGTGCGGGTCTTTTCGTGCTGATGATACCGATAATTTATCGGATATTTAAGGGCCCGACTGGGTTTGACAGAATATTGGGAGTGAATGTGATTGGTACCAAGACGGCGGTCTTGCTTGTAATAATCGGGACTTTGTATGGGCGTGTGGAGATGTTTGTTGATTTTGCACTCACGTATTCTCTGCTTAATTTTGTTGCTGCCATTGTTGTTTCAAGATATCTCAACCGCACAATTTCATTGAAGGAAATGGAAGCCCGAGAAAAGGCCAAGGGAGGAGCCAAGGCGTAATGACGGATCATTCCATGATTTGCCTATTGGCCGCAGCGGTTGAAAATGGAGAGGTTGGTTTTCTTCCACTTAAAATAATTGGTTTTGCATCTGGGGTCGTTGGTCTGATTTTCTTTTTGGGTACCGCGGTTGGAATGGTCCGTTTTCCTGATTTTTACACCCGCATGCATGCTGCGGGTAAGGGGGATACCCTTTCCACAATGCTAATGCTTGGTGGTTTTGGTTTGGTCACGATGGAGGACTTTTCCGTGGGGAGTTGGCTTTTACTGATCAAGATACTCGCGGTCATTCTTTTCATTTATCTCACTACGCCAACCAGTTCACATGCGCTGATGCGAGCTGCCTTTGAGGATGATGAAATGCCGATGACTGAGGATGATCTGAAGAAATCGAAGAGAAAGGGAAAAAGGAAGAAATGATCGGGCTGGAAATCTTCAACACCTTTATTCTTCTCCTTTTGGTGGTGGCGGCAGTGGCGTCTCTGTGGGTGCGTGATCTGTTGGTTTCGGCAGTTGTTTTTGGGGTTTACAGCTTTCTAATGTGCCTGCTGTGGGCCGAGATGGGCGCGGTGGACGTTGCCTTTACTGAGGCTACGGTGGGTGCCGGGATAAGTACTGTTGTCTTGGTTGCCACAATCTTTCACTTACGGAGAAAGTCAAACGATTGATGAAGATTTTGTCTCTCATTCCCATAATTGCCATTGGTGGTTTGCTCCTGTGGGCCGCCCAGGATTTCCCGAAGTGGGGCGATGTTGAATCTCCTGCTTCCAAGTCACCAGTTTCCAGTCACTTCATCGGTAAAACGGGCGTGGACACGGAAGTTCCCAACATGGTGACCGCAGTGCTTGCGGACTATCGGGGATTTGATACCATGTTTGAAACGGTGGTCGTTTTCATTGCGGGAATGGCGGTGCTTGCGATCCTAAAGGGCTCAACCCGAGGAAATTCACGCAGGAAGGATCATGAGGTTGAGGCAGAGCCGGACCTGATTGTTACCAACACGGTAAGATTGATTGTTCCGGTGATTCAAATTTTTGCCTTTTACGTACTGGCTCACGGGCACGTAAGTCCGGGAGGCGGGTTTCAGGGTGGCGTACTGATGGGTGCGAGCTTTATTCTGATTGCTCTTTCCTGGGACTTGGAAAAAGCGGTTTCAAGATTTTCCATTGAAAGGTGTATGATTGTTGCCGCCTTGGGAATTGTGATCTACGGAGGCATCGGATTGCTTTCGATGATGCTCGGGGGTGAATTTCTTGATTACGCCGAGTTGGAAAGGGTACTGCCGGTTTCGCGGGAAATGGCCCGTTACCATGCGATGCTTGGGGTAGAGATCGGAGTCGGATTTACCGTGACCGCCATAATGTTTGCTCTTTATGCAAATCTTTCTTCGGAGGGTAGCCTGAAACAAGGCCTTTGATTACGAGCTGAGTTATGGGAGAAGAAAGCATATTCAGTGAACTTTTCTTGGAGCGGTTGAATTACTGCATTTACGTCATTTTACTGCTGATTGGATTGTGGGCCATGCTCGCAAAGAAGAACCTAATCAAGAAATTGATTGGAATGTCGATTTTTCAAACGGCCATCATTCTATTCTACGTCTCGATTGCGGTGAAGCAGGAAGCGACCATTCCCATTTATTTGCCCGAGCATGATCCTCATGGCAGTCATGGCCAGCCAAGCGGGGATGAAAGTGGTTCGCAAACTGCGGGTCATGCTCATGGTCCGTTGGCATTGGAAACTGAAGAGATCAAGGGATACGCAAATCCCTTGCCTCACGTTCTTATGCTCACGGCCATTGTTGTTGGAGTCGCAACTCTTGGTCTGGCTTTGGCTCTGACTCAAAGAATCTTTCAGGGCTACGGAACCATTGAGGAGGATGAATTGCTTCAAAAGTTGGATCGTGCGGATCAAAGGGCAAGTCTATCTCCCACTACCCAAAAGAAACGAAAAGGAAATTCCAGGACAAAGGCAACTCCCTCTGTTATTGCCAAAAAAGGCGGAGGAGCCAAAACCTCATTGGCTAAAAACAAGAAAACCAGCAAGAACCAAGCGAAAGGCTCAATTGCGAAATCCACCACTGGGAAACGCCAATCCAAAGCTAAAGAATGATGGAAAACGCAATTGCATGGATTTTTATCTTTCCGCTTATCGGTTCGGTACTGGTGGCTCTGGCGGGTTTCGTAAACCGTAAGTTCTGTTATCCCATATCCGTTCTTTCCATGGCGGGCTCCTGTTGGGCGGGTATCGAAACGCTCAGACAGGCCATGAGTTCCCCAAGTCATGAGGTATCCTACATTCTGGGGGGGTGGACATTGGATCTTTTCCCGCGGGGAGTGGGCATAGAATTTCGGGCTGATATCCTGGCTGCACTTATTGCAATGATTGTTTTGGGTGTCGGACTGATCGTAACGGTTTATTCGAAGATTCATGTCGAAAAGGAAACACCCAATAAAGAATCCGTTTATTATTCATTGATGCTTCTTCAGATAACAGGTCTGGCTGGGATTTGTCTGACGGGTGATGCTTTTAACTTGTACGTATTGATTGAAGTTGCTGCCCTTACCGGATACGGACTGATCGCAATCGGTTCCAACCGGGCGGCAGCAGCGACCTTCAATTATCTGATTCTGGGAACGATTGGAGCTTCGCTCTATCTGCTTGGAGTGGGATACCTTTACATCAAGACAGGTACCTTAAATATGGTTGGCATCCGCGAAGTTATTGAAAACTCCAAGCTTGCGAATTCTGAGACCCTACAGGTTGCATTCGTACTTATCGGCGTGGGTATTCTCATTAAAATGGCTTTCTTTCCTTTTCATGCCTGGCTTCCCAATGCTTATTGCAATGCCCCCACCACCACTTCATGTCTGTTGGCACCCTTGGTAACCAAGGTGATGATCTATGTGATGATACGCATGATACTCTCGGTTTTTGGTGTGAAGTTTTCCTTTGAATCAACCATTTGGGTGAGTTGGATGCCTTGGTTGGTTGTGATTGCCATAGTTTGCGCCGCATTTCTTGCCCTCTCGCAGAGGGAGATCAAGCGAATGCTTGCCTACCTGATTGTTGCGGAAGTAGGATACATGGTAGGGGGCGTTTGGATCTATAATTATTATGGACTGATCGGATCGATCTTCCATATCATCAGTGATGCGTGCATGACCTTGTGTTTGTTTTTGGGAGCAGGTATCATTTTGCATAAGTGCAAGACCACACATTTTGACGGATTGCGTGGATTGTTTTCCAGAATGCCCCTAACGATGATTGGCTTTTTCATCGGAGGATTCTCAATCATCGGTCTGCCACCGACCTGTGGATTCTTCAGTAAGTGGTATCTCATTACCGGGGGAATGGTTTCGCAGCGCTGGGAATATATGGTTGTGCTTATGTTTTCAACCATGGTCATGGTAATTCTATTCTTCCGCCTTATCGAAAGGATACATCTTGCTGTGGATGAGAGTGGCAAGAATCTGGGTAAGGGTCATGGAGATCTTGGACTGACCAAGGAACAGACCCGTTTTGACGAAGCACCGCTAATCATGCTGATTCCACTTTTGGTTGCCGCATCGATCGTACTTTTGATCGGGGTATACAATCAGGATGTGGTCAATCAAATCGAAATTTTTCTCAAAGCCTATGGTTTGCCTACGGGAGTTAAATACAAATGAGTACTCCAATCATCGTTGAAGACATCCGTCCGCTCATAGCATTAATCGCTCCATGGTTTGGGCTTATTGGAATCATGCTTTCTGGTGAGAAAAGGGCAAATCTGCGTGAAACCATTACTTTTGTTGCCGCTTCCGTACAGGCAGCAGTGGTTCTGTCAATGCTCCCCATCATATTGGGAGGGAGCATAATTGAATTTCATATTTGGCAAATTTTCTCTTATGTTCCCATGTTGTTACGGGTAGATGGTCCGGGATTGCTTTTTGGCTGTGTCGCTTCCTTGCTTTGGATTGCCACTACTCTTTATTCCATTGGATACATGCGTGGTTTGCACGAGCATGCTCAAACCCGTTTTTATTCCTTTTTCGCGCTTTCCCTTTCGGCAACCATTGGAGTTGCCTTTTCTGCCAATCTGCTGACCATCTACTTCTTTTATGAGATGCTATCGGTTTCGACTTTCCCCTTGGTCACGCACATGCAGGACAGGGAGGCGAGAACGGGTGGACGAACCTATCTTGGATATTTGCTTTTCACCTCTTTGTGTCTCTTGCTTCCAGCACTAAGTTGGTGTTACGTTTGGTTGGACGGAGGGAAAATGACCATGGACTTTCTCGCAGACACGGGAAAGATCGGTCACTTCAGCCAGACCGAACAAATCGTGTTATTGTTTCTCTTTACCTACGGCTTTGCCAAGGCTGGTCTGATGCCATTGCATTCTTGGTTGCCTGGGGCAATGGTGGCCCCGACTCCTGTTTCCGCTTTGCTGCATGCTGTGGCTGTGGTGAAGGTCGGAGTTTTCTGCGTGTACCGTGTTTACGCAGACATTTACGGTACGGAAGTTCTTTCCAAATTGAGCGGGGAGGACTGGGCAATGATCATTGCTTCCGCAACCATTTTAATTTCTTCCCTAATTGCCCTTTCGCAGGATAACCTGAAGCGTAGGCTTGCATTTTCAACCATTGGACAGCTTGGTTACGTCGTTTTGGGTGCCGCAATTGCCACCGATCGCGGGCAGGGTGGGGCAGTTCTCCATATTGCCATGCATGCATGCGGAAAGATCACTCTCTTCTTCTGTGCCGGAGCAATCTTTGTGGCCACCGGTAAAAAATACGTCAGTCAACTTCGTGGTTTGGGTCGCCGGATGCCCATTACCATGGGTGCCTTCATGATCGGTTCGCTTAGCGTGATTGGATTACCCCCGCTGGGAGGTTTCATCAGTAAATGGTATTTGGCTCTTGGAGCCTTGGATCGGGATGCCATGTGGGTGGTTGTGGTTTTACTGATCAGTTCATTGCTTAACGTATTCTATCTTTTGCCTGTTGCGATAACTGCTTTTTTCCGAACGGAAGAATCTGAAAAGGATCAAAAAATAAAGGAAGCGCCTTGGCCTTGTGTCATTCCTTTGGCTCTTACCGCACTTGGTTGCTTTGGCCTTTTCTTCTGGTCGGATGCCCTACTCAAACTCGCCGAATTGACACCATAAATTGAATTACGATGAGTAAAGGTTCTAACAAGAAAAACAAAATCGAAGATGTGGGCTGGTTGGATCAACCGACCAATGTTAAAAGACTTATTCGTTGGTTCTATTGGTTGTGTGGACTAGTCGTATTGGCAGATTTTATCTTCAGTTTTGGTTGGCACAAACATGCCGCATTCGGAGAAGATCAGTCTTTGCATGGGGTTGAGACCCTTCCGGCTTTTTATGGAATTTATGGTTTCGTGGCATGTGTCGGTTTGGTTTACCTCTCCAAACTGATGAGAAGTTGGAACGGTAAAAATATTCTTATGAGGGATGAGGATTACTGGGAGAAAAAGTGAGCATGAATATACTTTCATCAACTTTTGAAATGGGAGCTCATCCGGCCACATCCCTTCTTATAGGAGGTCTGCTCGCTGCAATTTTGCGGGGAAGATACGCATCTGTGGTCTTGATTCTTGCTCCTCTTTTCGGATTGTTGCACGTTCATGGATTGGAAGTCGGGGGAATTTCCACGATGAATCTCTTCGGCTATGAGGTTGTAGGGGCATCGGTCGATCAACAAGCCAAGGTTTTTGGTTATCTCTTTCACATCGCAGCTTTGGTTGCTGGAATTTATTCTTTTCATCTTAGAGATACCTGGCAAGTATCCATGGCTTTGTTCTATGCAGCAACCGCAGTGGGAGTTGCTTTTGCGGGTGATATGCTTTCTCTCTTTTTGTGGTGGGAGGGTCTTGCCATAACCTCCGTTTTTCAAATTTGGGGGCAAAAAACCAAAACTGCTGAAGATGCGGGTTTCCGATATCTCTTCTTTCACGTATCGTCGGGACTCCTGTTGCTTTTTGGAATACTTCTCAGGTATCACTCTGAAGGCTCAACCGCTCTGTCTCTTGATTCCCTGACCGGTGCCTTGGAGAGCGGTGACACGGGAGCCATGGTCATCTTGTTGGCGATAGGAATAAAGGCGGCTTTTCCCGGACTGCACGTGTGGTTGAAGGACGGCTATGCGGAAGCCACCCCTACTGGCCCGGTATGGTTGTGTGCCTTTACCACCAAATGTGCGGTATGCATGCTGGCCAGGTTATTTCCGGGGGCCGAAATTCTAATAACGGTCGGTGGTGTTATGGCAATGTTCCCCATTTTCTATGCTGTGATCGAAAACGACCTGAGAAGGGTACTTTGCTACAGTAAGATCAATCAGATTGGTTTTATGGTCGTTGGAATTGGTGTGGGCACGGAGTTGGCCATTGACGGAGCGATTGCTCATGCTTTTACCCATGTGATTTACAAGGGATTACTATTCATGAGCATGGGTGCGGTACTCTTCAGAACAGGAGAAATAAGAGGTTCTCACTTGGGCGGACTATACAAAAGCATGCCTTGGACGACTGGTTTTTGTATAATCGGGGCAGCTTCCATATCCGCATTTCCACTGTTCAGTGGTTTTGTTAGCAAATCAATCATTATAACCGAAACTGCTCGGAATGGACATTCTCTGGTTTGGTTATGCTTGCTGTTTGCATCTGCAGGAGTTTTTCACCATGCCGGGATCAAGATTCCGTTTTTCGCCTTCTTTGCCCATGACTCGGGTTTGCGACCCAAGGAAGCTCCCATAAACATGCTTTTGGCCATGGGAATATCATCTTTCCTGTGTGTTTTTCTGGGCTGCAATCCACAGTGGCTTTACGATTTGCTCCCCAATGGAGCGATGGGGTACCATCCATATGATGCTACCCATGTCATTACTCAACTCGAAATCCTGCTTTTTTCCGCACTGGCTTTTACCCTTCTTAACTTGTGGGGTAAATATCCACCTGAACTACCATCGGTAAATCTGGATGTTGACTGGATTTACAGAAAACTTGGGCGAGGATTTCTGGGACTGGGAGCTATTTTCTGGAATGGTACGAACAATCTTGCCCATGGTCTCCTAGTATCAGGACTGACCGCCAAGGTATGCATTTTTGCCAAATCAGCCCAGGTTAATTCTGCCGAATTTTTCTGTAATCTACTTAAAGTTTTCGGAGTGTCTGGATCATTGGGAGCCAAAAATGACCAAATTATGAAGAGGAGAGTCAGGTTGGGAATTTATCCGATTGGTCTGACGGCTCTTTTCATTCTTCTTATCATTCTCTCTTTTCTTTTTGCATTTGCGACGAAGCGAGTTTTAAATTAAATTCGTTCTGTGTCGTATGGATGTGGCTTTTCTTGCAGGAATTCTATTCTGCTCGCTTTTATTGGATTCCTCATCTTTGTGTGTGGGTGTAATTTCTTGGATCGGGATGCGAACTACATTTCCAAAAATGAGGTGTGGAATAAGATCAGAAAAGAAGCTCCTTTGCATGGATTGGAACCAAACTTTGTTTATGCGATATGTCATGCGGAAAGTAGTCTTGACGCAAATGCGGAAACTTCGGTCGCAAAAGGGATGATGCAACTCACCGCAGGAGCATGGTCGGATGTCACGAAACTACATTACCGTCAGGCATTCGAATGGGAAACCAATGTAGAAGTGGGTATGCTTTACTTAAGGAAACTTAAAGGAATGCTTGAAAGCCAATCTTTGTTTTCCTATCCCCGTTTGGCTGCGAGTTATCGATACGGATATGGAGCATTGCGTAAGGAGAAATTTATGGTGAGTCGGCTTAAAACGCCCGTTAATCGAATCTACCGAAAGCTTTTTGCTGGCGACATGAAGCCGGTCAATCCACCGCAAACCTGACTTTTCCAATGGAAAAAGGTGAATTCAGCCAGCGTGCCCCTCGTCTCGAAGCACCCCCTGCATTTGAGCCGTGGGTTAGTGGATTTCTTGTTTGGCTGCAATTGGAAAAAGGCTTGTCCCCGAATACGATTGAGTCTTATGAGAATGATTTGAATCAGTGTGCGGATTTCTTGCACAACCAAGGTGTATCTGATTGGAAAAATGCTGGATTGGAAAATTATTCTGCATGGATGGCCTCCCTTACCGATGGAAAATATGCCTTGGCAAGTCTTGCCAGAAAATTATCCGCACTTCGCATGATGATTCGTTATTTTGTGACTGAGGGTGAACTGGGAGAGAATCACACTGAACTTCTTGGCTCTCCCAAAAAACGAAGGACCCTACCTCATTTTCTGAGCATAGATGAAATGGAAAAAATCCTTCAATCTCCTGATTTGAGTTCGCCATTGGGCAAGAGGGATCATGCATTGCTCGAATTGATGTATGGCAGTGGACTTCGCGTTTCCGAAATCTGTTCCATTCCCGTAAATGCGATAGATACCGACGAGGGATTCGCGCGTGTGTTTGGTAAGGGTTCAAAAGAGAGAGTTGTTCCCCTTGGTAAGCACGCCATTCTTGCAATGAGGAACTACCTTATTGGGGGTCGACCATTTCTTGCAAAGGAAGGAACTGGTAGTGAAATGTTTTTGAGTATGAGAGGAAAGGCAATTTCAAGAAAGATGGTATGGGTGCTTGTGAGGCAGTACGCCAAGAAAGCTGGAATAGAGAAGAAAGTAAGCCCCCACTCTTTGCGCCATTCCTTTGCCTCGCACCTTTTGATGGGTGGCGCAGACGTTCGTTCTGTGCAAGAAATGCTTGGTCACGCGGATATTGGCACGACGCAAATATACACCCATCTTGGCTCAGACAGATTACTGGATGAACATGCAAATTTTCATCCCCTCGAGCAAGAATTCAGGTAATTCGCAAAGTTTTTTTCAACGTGCGCAAAATAAGGTTGAAAGAAACCCATTTGGGTCGTTTCAAAAGATGCAGTGAAGGTAACTGTATATGTATCACCCAAGAGTACCGTCTTGGATCCACAAGGAGCGGCGGTAGAGCATGCGATGAAAAGTCTCGGCCATGAATCGGTGGAAGGCGTAAGAGTGGGGAAAACCGTTACTTTTGAAATGGAGGGTTCGGACTCTCCGGAATCAAGAGCAAAGCTTGATAAGCTGTGTGATGGATTGCTTAGTAACCCGGTCATCGAAGACTTTCGTTACGAGATCGAAGAGGGGTGAAGATTTTCCGATATCTTGACCAATCCGGTAAGATGGGCTTTGGTCGCTTTGATAATGAGGGAAACACCTTTCTTATCCTGCAAAAAGGAGATGGTGATTTCGAGGCCACTGATCAGAGGGTCACTCCCTTTCAGTTTCTTACGCCGATAGATTTTCGATGCATATATGCAATTGGATTGAATTACAGAGAGCATGCAAAGGAAACGGGTTTGGAAATCCCAAAATATCCAATGGTTTTCATGAAAGCTCCCACTGCTGCCCAAAATCCTGGTGATCCGATTGTTATTCCAAGGTTTTTGCGCAGTGATAAGGTTGATTTTGAAGCCGAGTTGGGAGTGGTGATCGGTCGACCGTGTAAGAATGTTAATCCAGAGGAGGCATTGTCATATGTGTTGGGGTATGTTTGCGCGAACGATGTAAGTGCACGTGATTGGCAAAAGGAAAAAGGAGGGGGACAATTCTGCAGGGGTAAGACTTTTGATACCTTTTGTCCCGTTGGTCCGTGCCTGGCAACGGCTGACGAAATTCCTGACCCCTCCCAATTAACAATTCGTTCCTTTGTCAACGAAGATAAAATGCAGGAATCTCAGACGGATGATATGATTTTTGATGTGCCTACCCTAATTTCCTTCCTGAGCGGAAGCACTACCTTGCTGCCCGGAACCCTTATTCTCACAGGGACCCCTTCTGGTGTTGGCGAGGCGAGAAACCCTAAAAGATTTTTAGTGCCCGGAGATGAAGTTACGATAGAGATTGAAGGATTGGGCATTCTTACCAATCCAGTGGTCGAGGAAGTTATCGAAGAGGGGGATTTGCAGTCATGAGGGTTGCAATTCTGCAATTTCCAGGATCCAATTGTGATTGGGATGCAGAGCATGCAATTGGTGAGATCCTCGGAATTCCCGCACACAGAGTTTGGCACAAAGACCGGCTACCTTCTGAAACTGAAGCGGTTATCGTACCGGGAGGTTTTTCATTTGGAGACTATTTGAGATGTGGTGCCATTGCCCGATTTTCTCCGATTATGAAAGATTTGCATGAGTTTTCAGACAAAGGAGGTTCGGTTCTTGGGATTTGTAATGGTTTTCAAATCCTGTGTGAGTCAGGATTGCTGCCAGGAGCACTTATCCGCAACGAATGTCTTGATTTCAGATGCTTGAACCAACTCGTTGAAGTCGAGAATTCCAATCATCTCTTCAATCGAAACTCATTCGGAGATTCTCTTGTCTTACCTATTGCTCATGGCGAAGGAAATTATCGGGCAGACAAATCAGTTCTTAGTTCCTTGGAAGAAAATAATCAGATCTTATTTCGTTATTCCGGAAATCCAAATGGATCAATGAATGACATAGCAGGCATTCGTAATCTTTTGGGAAACGTATATGGAATGATGCCACATCCAGAAAGAGCAGTGGCTTCTCATCACCCCAGTTTAGATGGCTTGCCTGTTCTTAAGGCATTTTTGGAGCCAGTCCTTCAGTCCAGACCAAGCGAAATATCCGTTTCATGACCAAGAGTTCATCCAATTCGCTGCAACCTAATCCGGATCCTTTACTTAATGTGGAGATTACTCGTGATCTTATTGAACAGCATGGAATTCTTCCTGAAGAGTATGAGCAGATACTGGACATTCTCGGTCGCGAACCTAACCTTACGGAGTTGGGTATCTTTTCCGTAATGTGGTCGGAGCATTGTGCTTACAAAAATACCCGAAAGCTTCTGCGATTGTTTCCAACTGAAAAAAAAGACAGAGATGCGATTGGACAGGTTCTCGTAAAGGCTGGTGAAGAGAATGCGGGAGTTATCGATGTGGGTGATGGATGGGGTGTGGCCTTCAAGATTGAATCCCATAATCACCCTAGTGCGATCGAGCCTTTTGAAGGTGCGGCTACCGGTGTGGGGGGAATCGTACGTGATATTTTCACAATGGGCGCTCGACCCATTCTTTTAACAAATTCACTCCGTTTTGGTGATATTGATGATCCTCACGTGAAAAGACTTTTTCGCGGTGTTGTGAGTGGAATTTCTCATTACGGAAATTGCCTGGGAATACCTAATATGGGTGGCGATATTTACTTTGATGATTGCTATGAGGGAAATCCTTTGGTGAATGCTCTATGTGCTGGAATTCTTCGTCATGAAGATATTCAGAAGGGGGCAGCAACGGGTGTCGGAAATCCAGTTTATTACGTAGGTCCAGGTACTGGTCGAGATGGCTTGGGAGGAGCTAGTTTTGCTTCCCGTGAACTAACCGAAGAGAGTGCTGAGGACCGTCCTGCCGTGCAAAAGGGAGATCCATTCATGGAAAAACTCTTACTGGAAGCCTGCCTGGAAATGATGGCAATCCCGGGACTGGTGGTTGGCATACAGGACATGGGTGCTGCGGGGCTTACTTGTTCGACCTGTGAGACGGCATCCAGGGGAAATTCGGGTATAGAGATCGATTTGGATTTGGTCCCTCAGCGGGAAACGGGAATGAATTCTTATGAAATTATGCTTTCTGAGAGCCAGGAAAGAATGCTCGTCATCGTCCAAAAAGGTCGCGAGCGTGAGCTTGAGGAAGTATTTGAAAAGTGGGATTTGCATGCCGCTCATATTGGTGAGGTTAAGGACGGTGATCGTATGGTGGTTCGCCATAAAGGGGTTGTGGTTGCTGATTTGCCTGCTAAATCACTTACGGATGAAGCCCCCGTATATGACCAGAAAGCAATAGAGCCGCTTCATGTCGAAGAATCAAAGAAATGGTCACCAAATTCAATCCAAGATCTGCCTGCTGAAGAGGTCGAGAATGCAATGATCGATTTATTGTGCCATCCAACCATTGCATCAAAGCGTTGGGTTTGGCAGCAATATGACCATATGGTCATGTCGGGTTGCAAGATTGAGCCCGGAAGCGATGCGGGTGTGGTTAGATTGAGTATCGCGGGAATCGACAAGTACTTGGCAATAGCCAATGACTGCAATAATCGTTTCTGTCATCTCGATCCCTACAAAGGAGCTCAGATCGCCTTTGTAGAATGTATGCGAAATCTGGCTTGTTCGGGTGCGAAAGCTTTGGCGGTCACCGATAATCTTAATTTCGGTAACCCGAACAAGCCGGAAGCATACTTCATGCTAAAAGAGTGCGTGAAGGGCTTGGCAGATGCTTGTGCGTTCTTTGATGTTCCGGTTGTGGGTGGCAATGTGAGTCTATACAACGAGAATGGGGAAGGTGCGATTGATCCAACCCCGGTTGTTTCAATGGTTGGTCTGATAGAGAGGCAGGAACATGTCACCAAAAGTCAGGTTTTGGCTGAGGGTATCGATCTGCTGCTTCTTGGAGGGTGGTCGGAGGAACTTGGAGGAAGTTATTATTTGCAAACCCAACATGGAACAAAAGAAGGTAAGGTCCCGGAAGTGAATTTGGAGAGCGAGAAAAGGCTTCATGATTTCCTTATTGGAGAGATCAATCAGGAAAGGATTCATGCGGCCCACGATGTTTCAGAGGGAGGACTATTGGTTTGTCTTGCTGAAATGTTGTTTGGAGAAAAACGAATTGGGGCTTCCTTCACCATTTCACCTGAAACTTTCACTGGGCGTCTTGATGCGTTGCTTTTTGGAGAGAGTCAAGGGCGTGTGGTTGTTGCTGTGAAGGAAAGTAATTCAGGTGATGTTATTTCCTCCGCTGAATCTAAAGGAATTCCCGTGGATTTATTGGGGCAAACCAACAATTCGGGCGTTTTGCGTTTGATGTGCAATGGGCAGGAAATGCTTTCTTCCAATTTAGACAAATTGCGTTCAGTTTGGGAAAACGCCATTCCAGATCACATGGAGGCTTCCAAAAATTAGTTTATGAGCGAAGAAATCGGACATTTTTGCGGTATCGCACTGATTCGATTAAAAAAACCTCTTGCCTTTTATGCCGAAAAATACGGCACCCCCTTGTGGGGTTTCAATCAGTTGTTTTTGCTTATGGAGAAGCAGCACAACCGAGGACAGGATGGTGCTGGTATCGGTTCGATGAAATTAAATGTGAAGCCTGGCGAAGCCTTTATGTTTCGCGAGCGTAGCACAAGCAGTAAGGCTTTGGCTAAAATTTTTGATGAGCAGAACAAAATTCTCAACAAACTGATCACAAAGGGTGTAGCCTTCCCTGAGTTTCCAGATACCATTAAACAACATTTTGAATATGGTGGAGAACTTCTTTTAGGTCATCTGCGATACGGTACTTCTGGAGCTTATGGTTCCACTACCTGCCATCCTTATTTCAGAAAAAGCAATTGGCCTTGCAAAAACCTAATGGTCGCTGGAAATTTCAACCTCACCAATGTGGAGGAACTTAACTCAAAGTTGGTTGATCGTGGGCAGCACCCGGTATTCGACACTGATACTCAGGCGATTCTTGAAGAGACAGGGTATCATTTGGATGCAATGAACGACCGTTTGGCCCTGGACGCAGAAGCCAAAAAAATTCAAGGCAAGGAATATGCGAAATGGATTGGAGAACAGGTCGATTTGCCTGAAATTTTCCGAAAGGCATCCGTTAATTGGGACGGCGGATATGCCCTTGCAGGTATCGTTGGAAATGGGGATGCCTTTGCGATGAGAGATCCTCTCGGCATAAGACCGGGTTTTTATTTTGAGGATGAAGAGGTTGTGGCGGTCGCGTCCGAACGTGCTCCATTAATGACTGTTTTCAATAAGGAAATGGAAGAGGTTTCAGAGCTTGATCCGGGTTCAATTCTGGTTATCCGATCCAATGGAGAAGTGATCAATGAAAGATTTGCCGAAGACCCAGCAAGAAGAACGGCATGCTCATTTGAACGAATCTATTTTTCTAGGGGCAATGACCCAGATATTTATGCTGAAAGAAAAACTCTTGGAGCGCTGCTCGTACCTCAAGTACTCAAGGTGATAGGTAAGGATTTTTCCAAAAGTGTATTCAGTTACGTTCCAAATACTGCTGAAAGTGCCTACTATGGTTTTATGGAACAGTTGAGACTTGTTCGCCGAGCTGAAGTGAAACAAAAATTGCTAGATGCAAACAAGTCAGGCGAATTAACGGACAAACTGATTGATGATTTGGTTATGGATAACTGGCCCAAAGGCGAGAAAATTGCAAACAAGGATATCAAGCTTCGTACTTTCATAAGTCAGGAATCAGGTCGTGCACAATTGGTTTCGCATGTTTATGATATTACCTATGGAGTGATTCGGGCCGGTAAAGATTCTTTGGTTTGCATTGATGATTCGATTGTTCGTGGAACGACCCTCAAGCGTAGTATTTTGCAGATTCTCGGTCGTTCCAAACCAACCAAATTGCTTATTGCTTCGACAGCACCTCAGATTAGATACCCGGATTGTTACGGTATAGATATGTCTGAGCTAGGAAAATTCATTGCATTTCAAGCGGCCATAGCACTGATAAAGGAGAAAGGATATCACGGGCTTCTTTCAGAGGTTGCGATCAAATGCAGAGAAGCTTTAAAGGACTCGAAATCAAAACTGGAAAATCATGTGAAAAGGGTTTACGAGAATTTTACCGCGTCGGAAATATCCGCAAAGGTTGCCCAATTGGTTACTCCTGAGTGCCTAAATGAAACTACTGAAGTTGAGGTTGTTTACCAAAGTATAGAAAACTTACATGAAGCACTACCCAATCATTTGGGTGATTGGTATTTCACAGGTGATTATCCAACGCCGGGAGGTTATCGGGTGGTCCATAAGGCATTTCTGAATTTTTACGAAAACAAAGACGGGCGCAGTTACTGATTTCAAGTTTTTTGATTATCCTCGATGTAGAATTTTACACATCGGGGTTTTCGTTTCTGAAAAGAAAGCTAAAAAATTATTTTGTTACTTTTTTGTCATGAAAATGTTGATAAAAATCCTTTGACATAGGTATGGGGAGTTCCCTTATATCTAAACAAGGATGGATACAAGTTACCAAACACTCGTGTTAAATCGCCTTTGGCAAGCGGTAAATGTCGTGGGGGTAGAGCGGGCATTCAGCTTGCTTTCCCTTGATCATGCTCAAGTGATTTATGCGGAAGATGGAAGTTTCCGCGTATTTGACGGTCCATCGTGGTTTGAACATTGCAAGGAATTGGAGGATAATCCGGGGGCTCGTTTAATCCACACGGTGAATCAAAAAGTAGTTGTGCCATCGGTTCTTCTATTACGCTCGTATGACCGCATGTTGATGCAAGAAATAAAGTTTAACCGACAGAATCTTTTGGAAAGAGATGATTATCGGTGTCAATATTGCGGAAAGAACCTTCCTTCCAAAGAGTTGAACATGGACCATGTTATTCCTCGGGACCGTGGCGGAGCAACTTCTTGGGAAAATGTGGTAATCTCCTGTATTCGCTGCAATAGCAGAAAAAGTAATCGTTTGCCTAGAGAGGCTGGCATGAGGCTTTTGAAAGAACCCAAAAGACCACCCCGCAGACCTTTTATGACCACTCTTTACGGAAAGCCAATGGAAGATACCTGGAGTCATTTCGTTCAGGCCAAATAGTATACACTTTTTAATGTTTCTCGCTTGAGGCGGGAAACTTGCTAATCTTGTTTGAATGGAAAAAATTTCTACAGACAAGAGTTCTGAACAAAAAGCAATTGATGTGCTTTATCGGATAAGCACCCTTGCTGGAAAAGAAAAAAATCCACTCCTTGCTCTGGAAGGAATTTTAGATGAAGTTATGAGCACCTTTGGTGCAAGTAGTGCATCCATTAGTCTTCTTAATGCTGATTCTGATAAGCTGGTTATTGAAGTGGAGCGGGGATTAACAAATGCAAGTAAGGGTTTTGAGTTGCCCAGAGGAGTTGGGGTTACGGGTTGGGTGGCAATGCACGGCGAACCCCTGTTATGTCAGGATGTTTCCTTAGAGGAAAGATACTTTCCCTTGGATGATAGGATTCGATCGGAAATGGCAGCTCCACTTAGCGAAGGAAACCGAACTGTTGGTGCGTTAAATGTAGATGCAATCGAAACAAATGCATTCAGTCCCGATGACTTGCGATTGCTTGTTCTTATGGCTAACGAAGCGAGTCGTGTACTCGAGAACATGTGGATGATTCAGCAACTGAGGCGAAAGGCCGAACAACTGCAAACCTTGGTTCTTGTAGGACAGGATGTGGCCAGTACGAGAAAAGTGGAAGATGTTCTGGAAACGATAACTTATGAAGCATTATTGCTTTTGAATTGTAGCATGTCTGCTTTCTTTCTCTATGAATCTGAAACTGATGAATTGAAACTTCATTCCTTGCAGGATAAATCAGGCAGTCTTTCAGTCGAAGAAACATTGAGCCCTGCGGATAGCCTTTTAGGTACCTCCTTGCGTGGGCATAGACAGGTACAAACGCGTGATCTTTTTCGTACTGAGGAACATCATTTTACACATTTAATAAGGGAAAAAAATCTTCATTCAATGCTGGTCACACCTGTTGTATACGAAGATGAGCCAATCGGGCTCATAACACTATATATTAACAGGTCACATCGATTCAATGACGATGAAAAGCTGATCGCACGAGCACTTGCTGATTTGGGTGCAATTGCGATTCAAAATGCTCGGTTATATGATAGGGTTTTTACTTCTGAAGAGAGCTTGCGGAAGAGTGAAAGACTAACCACTCTAGGTACCTTGGCAGCAGAGATTGCTCATGAAATAAGAAATCCATTGATGGTCGTGCGCCTTCTTTTTGATTCTTTGGAATTAAGTGAAAATGCAAATCCTCACCAAAGCAAGGATTTGTCGATTATTCGGGAAAAACTTAATCATCTTGATCAAATCGCAGGCAGAATTTTGGATTTTGGTAAAAGCAGAGAGGCTTTAAGAATAGAATGTAATGTTCTTGAGATAATTAACGAGGCGGCTTTGCTTGTCCGTCTTAAATTGGAACAGTGTAAGGTGACTCTCAGAATCAATGAACCTGGTGAGAATTGTATCGTCTTTGCGGAAAA
The DNA here is from genome assembly GCA_002692535.1 of Opitutia bacterium. Classification (GTDB taxonomy): domain Bacteria; phylum Verrucomicrobiota; class Verrucomicrobiia; order Opitutales; family Seribacteraceae; genus Seribacter. The sequence goes on along the minus strand of NZKO01000001.1, from coordinate 4,719 downwards.
AGGTCAGATACAGCAAGCCCTACTGAATTTGATATTAAATGGGTTAAGTGCCATGCCCAATGGAGGACACATTACAATAGAAACATCGATTGAAGAGCAGAAATGGGTTAGGGTACTAGTCAAAGATACGGGGACAGGAATTCCAGAACAATTCAAGAAGCGAATTTTTGATTCTTTTCTCACTGCTAGAGAAGGAGGAACCGGTTTGGGGCTAACTATTTCAAAGCGTATTATGCGAGCTCACGATGGGGATCTTGAATTGATGGAATCCACTTCTGATGGAACCGTTTTTAGGATTAGTTTACCATTAGTTAAAAAGTAATCTAAACTTCGTGGAAAAAATTCTCCTTGTTTAGAGCATTGCTTAATACTTCTCTTAATTCTACAAATTTTGACGGTTTAGCCTTATCAAGACTTTTACCAGATGAAATGTGAAATATATCAGTGGCAATTCCTTGCTCAGTTGCGATTCTAGCAAATTCAATGTCAAATCCACATTTCGAAATGGTTTTAGACAAAAGGTGAAGAAGTCCCACTTGATCAGGAGCTTTNACTTCCACAATNATTCTTCCAAGATTTACATCACGATACACATCAACCTGAGACGGAATTTTTTCACCTAGTTTTTCTTGATTCGAGAATAGTCGATTTCCATCAAATTTTATTCTTAGTTCGGAGATTTTTTTGTCGGGTAAACCCTTATCAGCGAGAAATGAGTGAATGTAAGACTCACATTTTTTCTTTGTCTTTTCATTGTCAACAAAACCACTGTTTTCGGCTTCGACATAGAAAGCATCGATTGCAATTCCGTCATTTCTGGTGACTGCTCTTGCACCCAAAATGTTAAGTCCGGAAACTGAGATGGCCCCAGTCACTTTTTCAAATAAACCAATTTGATCGCGAGTTATGAGATGAATAACTGTAAGGGTTCGTCTGACATCATTTCTCCAATTTATTATTTCAGTTTTCNTCTCATTGTTGGTAGCGAGAAATTGATTTAGCATTGATAAATGCAAAGCAACTTCTTCCCTGCCGNAATGAGNGAAATAGCGGATNGGAACCTGATCAAGATGTTTTCTCAGTTGAGTTTGACTGACGCCTTCGATTTCGAGATCCATGTAGGAANCTTTAATCTTCTCTGGNTCNAAAGGTGCCCNTTTACCCTCAAGCACCGCAATTGTGTTCGTGAAAAGTTGGGTATGTAATTCTTCCTTGTGGGCATTCCATAAATCGGGAGCAGTTGCATTTGCGTCACAATAGGTGTGAGCATACAAGAAGCGAAGTCTTTGTTCCCCCTCTACAAATTTTGCAAANNCAGCTATGGTTTCTGGGTCATCAAGATCGAACTTATTGGCAAATCTGACCATCTCCAAATGATTTCTTATGACAAACAATATTCTGTCATGCATTTCTTTGGAGATACCTANTCTTTTAAGAAGCGGAATGGCTATTTCAACTCCTCTTTCGCAGTGACCTTTAGGACCTTCGTCCTTACCTAAATCGTGAAGAAAGAGGATTAGGTAGAGTAACCCGGGTACCTCATTTTTACGAATTTCGTTTAAATATTGCTTGGCGTCAGATCTCTTTCCCTGAAAGACTTCATCAAGCACGGTGATGCAATGAAGAACATGAATATCTGCTGTAAATCGATGATAAAGGTCATGTTGCACCTTGCAGTTCAATCTACCGAACTCAGGAATGAAACGNGCCAAAACGCCNAAATCATGCATTTCACATAGTGTTGGACTCACATTTCCAATCTCCTGCAAAATTGATCGAAANGTNACATTGGCAGAAGGAGATTTTATCANGGATGAATCAATGAGGGAGAGTCGGTTNCGNACAAGGGATCGCAAGGCAGGTGACAATTTTGCAGATAGTCTCTGCGAATGTCTGAAAAGGCGCAGAATCCTTTCTGGGTCTTCATCAAAAACCTGCAAATTAGTNGCACTTAATTGTTCATTCAAAAGTTCAAAACCGTCGACATGTTGGACGGGTGCCGAACGGTAGGCAGAGAGGACTTTTCGAAAACTGAGCTTAGAGGTGGAACCTGTTGAAGAAAAAACCATTCTATCTTCTAGAATTCCAGTGATCTGACTTATCGTCCGTGCATTTGAATAATAATCACTCATAAAGATTTCTACTCTTCTAAAGATGTCCTTTTCCTTGTAACTGAGACCTGCGGCTACTTCAGGTTGTTTTTCAAGATGGAGTAAATCGACGGGTCGTTTNCTTAAAAAATGTAATTCATTACGAACCTGAAGAAGAAATGAATACGCTTCGGAATATGAGTTCGCTTCCTGAATTGTAATATATTTTCTTTGGATTAATTCTTCCAATCCCCTGTCTCCAAATTTAACCTTGATCATCCACAAAACGCCCTGGTAATCTCGCAATCCTCCGACACCACTTTTAACGTCAGGAGCTTGTAGATAGACGGTATTCTGTTTCTCAGCTCTTCTATCTTTTTGATGTGAAAGGAGTTCTCTCAGGTACTTTTCTGGTTCATTCTTCCTGCAATATTTTAGAAATTTGTTTATNAANACATTACTAATTTTTCGATTACCACANATGAATCTGGCATCCAACATGGAGTTTTTATTCCTAATGTCTTTTGCTGCTTCTGCAGTTGCCTCTTTAAAATCTCGAGAGGCATGACCAACTTTTAGTCCAGAATCCCAAAGTGGATACAAAATCTCCCTAGTCATTGTTTCTTTAAGGATTTCTTGTGTTTTTCCTCCAAGTGATTTTGAGTATAAAAACATCAAATCAATGTCGCTTTGAGGGCAAAGTTCTCCACGACCGTATCCGCCAGTTGCAAGAATGCACATCGGTCGAAGTTTTCCCACAGCATCTTTCGCTATTTCCCTAGCATAATTGAAGAGATTTTGAATAAGAACATCTATGATAACTGCCCGAGCTCTTGTAAGTCTAAAGCCAGAATCACCTTTGCGATGATATCTTAGCAACATTTCCCTTTCCAAACGTAGAAATTCCCTAATATCTTCAAGTCTTTGCTTGTCAGATCTTGCTCCCGTAAAAACGAGNCTTTTTTCAGCGTGTTGTCTGGTTCTTCGAAATAACGGATCGTCTTCCATGGTAACGGATTTGCAACAGATAGATCTAATTGTCCANTNGTGCGAGATCAAACAACATAGGTTTCGCATTGCATGAATCTTTGTAATTAAATATCTACANACGAATGATCTATTTTAAACCAATGGTCATTCAAGTNTTATCAATNNTTTTGATTTCTTTGGCTTCGATTACTTGCTTTGCAGAACCATTTTTGACTCCCAATGATNCATTTATNCGCCATGAAATTCGNTTTCTCGGTGATGAGGGGAGGCTTGATGCATTACAAAATACTTGGCCTCTCAATCTTGGCGGAATTGATGCGATGCGAANGAATNCTGATTNTGAANTTTCNAGCAATCTGTTGGATNAANGACTNTCANATGAATCNAATTCTGGGTGGTCTCCTATCATTACAAAGATTGGATTTGCAGATGATCGAGTAACGGCACGTGGATTTAGTCCGGAGCCGAGATCAAGTTTTGCTACCAATGCGTCGGTCTCATGGATGAATGACCGTTTTGCTGCTAAATTTTCCCTTAATACTTATTATGGAATGGAAAAAGACTGGAAAGGGAGAAATGATGAGGGGTTTGCCTTGGATGGTTCCTACATCGCTGCTCGCATAGGAAATTGGTCGGCGAGCCTAGGGCAACAGGAAAGATGGTGGGGGCCAGGTTGGGATGGTAGTTTAATCTTGTCTACGAATGCCCGTCCAATCCCTGCGTTATCATTTGATCGACGCGTACCTGAGCCATTTGAAAATAAATGGTTGTCTTGGATCGGACCTTGGAGTTTTCACTCCTTCATTGGCCGAATGGAAAAAGAAAGAACTGTTGCAAATCCATTTTTATGGGGAATCCGAGGAGAAGTAAAGCCAACCATTCTTGGTGGTTTAGAAATCGGGTTTTTTCGAGCAATACAATTAGGAGGAGAGGGACGTCCTGAAGGATTTAGTACTTGGGTCGATGCCTTTTTTAGTCAGGACAATTACGGTGCGAATACAGGAAACAATGATCTATCGAAAGAACCAGGCAACCAATTGGCAGGAATTGATCTGAGGTGGAAAGCATTTGATGCCCCGATTGCTTTTTATGGACAGGTTGTTGGGGAAGATGAAGACAAATTCTTACCCAATTGTTTAATGTTTCAGTACGGAATTGAGGGCTGGAAAAAATTCGAAGATTCAACCCTACGCATATTTGCTGAGTATGCTGATCTCACATCCTATTGGTGGACTAATGATCCGCGAACGAGAAATATCTCTTATGCTCATCATATTTACAAAGATGGTTATCGATATAGAGGTCGCCCTATAGGTCATTGGGCAGATCAGGATTCACAAATCCTAAGTTTTGGCGGTCTATTTTTACATGGAAATGGAATTGGTTGGGGTTCAACGCTTAGGAGCGGAAAACTAAACGAGGATGGGTCGGGGAGTAATTCAGTTTCCAATGGGGTTATTACTGATTACCTATCTATTGAGTTTTTAAATTCTCGGGACTATTCAAATTTAGCTTTATCTGTATTTTCATCCATTGGTTGGGAGTCACTTGACACGCGAAGTTTAGATGACAAAAATGAAGGTCTTTCCGCTTTCTTATCGATCACTCGCTCTTTTTAAGTAATTCTATTAGCACAAAA